>JACCSN010000883.1 GCA_013812985.1 Hyphomicrobiales bacterium
CCAGGAAGAGCGGCGCCCGCATCAGGCGAGCATGGCAAGCGTGCTCGGCGGCTTGGGGCGGCTCCTCCGCGACGACCGCTTCCTTTAGGCTGACCTTCATCGGCGCGGCTCGCATGTCGAAGTTCAGCTGCCTCGCCAGCTCGCCGTTCACCGACATCGACATTCCGGCCTCTCGCCGATCCAATACAGCGTGGCGTATTCTTGTCGGCCAGTGCCTCTTCAGCCGACGCAGAAGAGAAGCCATCGACAAGCCGCCGCCGTCAATCCAAGTCTGCAACGAAAGCAAACCTCGCCAGATCAACTGACGCTTGCTTATGCCTGAGTTTCCCCGGACAGCCCTGCGGGAGCGGAGCGGGACCGCGCCGTGCTGCACCCGGTTTCCCGGGACGGCTTTCCACGCTTTCTTCATTCGCGACGAGGCGTGTCGTGGCTGGCGCTTGCGTCGGCGCGCGGCTTCTCGCAAGAGCCTGTAGGCCTCGAACCTTTGGGTCCCCGCTTTGGTCTCCAACGCCCGCCATCCGGCCTGGCTTCCCGCCGCGATGCAGCCCGGGGCCTGGGCCTTCGGCATCCTTTACGCCGTGGAGTCGGTCAGCCGGGCTTCGCTCGCCAGCGTCGTCCCGATCCAGGCTTATGATCTCCTGCAGGACAAGCAGGGCGTCAGCATTCTCTATTTCATCATCGGCGTGGCCGGGATGACGGCAACGCTTTGCGCGCCGGCGATCTTCCAGCATTTCAGACGCCGCACTGTCTACACCGCCGGCGCGCTGATCCTGGTCGCCGCCAGCGCCTGCCTGGCGATGAACACGCTGGCGGGGCAATCGGCGGGCATGTTCCTGCGCATCCTGGCGGCGAGCACGCTCGCCATCACGCTGAACCTCTACATCATGGAGTTCATCCCGCGACAGGGGTTTGTCCGCAGCGAATCGCTGCGGCTGTCTCTCGGCACGCTCGCCTGGACGATCGGGCCGGTCCTCGGTGTCTGGTTCTATGTCAGGTTCGGCCATGTGGCGCCCTATCTTTGGAGCGCGGCGTGGTCACTGATCCTCATCGCGATCTTCTGGTCGCTGCGCATTTCCGGGGGCAAGGCGACGGCGCCGAGGGTCGCTCGCCCGGTGAACCCGATCGCCAATATCCGCCGGTTCGTCGCGCAGCCGCGGATGCGGCTCGCCTGGCTGATCGCCTTCGGCCGGTCCTGCTACTGGAACACCTTCTATATCTACGCGCCGATCCTAATGGTGGCGACAGGCCAGCAAAAGCTGTCCGGCGGCCT
This sequence comes from Hyphomicrobiales bacterium, assembly GCA_013812985.1. The sequence continues at coordinate 1,271 of JACCSN010000883.1, forward strand.
GATCGTCTCGTTTGGCAACGCCTTGCTGATGTTCGCCATTCCCTGGGGTCGACTCGGCGGCCGCATCGGCGTGCGGCGGGTCGTCGTGCTGTCATTCATCGCGACGGCGCTCGCTGCCATTCTCGCCGGGCTGGCGGGCGAGGCGCATCCCTGGGTCTCGGCGCTTCTGCTGCTGTCCGGCGTTAACTTCGCGGTGGCGCTCGACGCGGTTGGCAGTACGCCGTTCTTTCGCGCCGCGCATCCGTTCGAGCGGCCGCAGATGACCGCTGTCTATCGGACCAATCTCGATCTGTCGGAGCTGCTGCCGCCGCTCATCTACAGCATCATCCTCGGCTTCGCCGGCCTGGGCGCCGTTTTCGTGGCGCTCGGGCTCTTCTGCGCCTGTTGCGCCTGGGTCGCCTGGCGGCATTTGCCCCGGTCCATGTAGCTGGAAGCCGGGGTCATTCTGTCTGTATCCTGCCGTCGGCGTGCGTAGGGGACGGCGCTCCAGCGGGAGAGGCGTTTGGACAAGATCCTTGGTCAGGATTTGTGGCGTCGGCTCGGAGACGCCGAGGCCGCCATTCAGGGCCCGCTCGGCGAGCTGCTTGACCCCTGGGTCCTGATTCAGCTGACGATCATTCTCGCCGCGCTCCTCGCAGGCATCCTGCTGGGGCGGCAGATCGAGCTTCGGCTGGAGCCGCGCGTGCGCTCCGTGCAAGGCAGGCCCCGGCTGCTTCGGTTCCTTGCGCTGCTCTTGCGGCGGACGAAATGGATCGTTTCGCTTGCAATTATGCTAGGGGCCGTCGTTATCCTGCGCGCCGGCACGCGACCGAGCCACGGCGCGCTGATCGGCGCCGCCGCCTGGCTGATCGCCGCCTGGATCGCGATCTCGGTCGGCTCGCGGCTGATCCGCAACCGCGTGCTCTCGCGGCTCGTCGCCTGGGTCGCCTGGATCTTCGTGGCGCTGCGGATCACCGGCGCATCGGACGAAGTCGCGGCCGCGCTCGATCGGCTCGCATTCCGCTTCGGCGCTTTCAACGTTTCGCTCTACGACGTGATCCAGGCCACGCTGGTCATCTCCGTCGCGATAACGGCCGCCGTCGCGGTCGGCAACTTCCTGGCGCACCGCGTCGCCGCCACGCAGGATCTGACGCCCAGCCTCAAGGTGCTGATCGGCAAGATCCTGAAGATCGTCCTCCTGGTGGCGGCGGGCGGCATCGCGCTAACCGCGCTCGGGATCGACCTCACCGCGCTCACCGTCTTCTCCGGGGCGCTCGGGGTCGGCATCGGCTTCGGGTTGCAGAAGGTCGTTTCCAACTTCGTCAGCGGCATCATCATCCTGCTCGACAAGTCGATCAAGCCGGGGGACACGATCTCGCTCGGCGAGACCTTTGGCTGGATCAGGTCGCTGCGCGCGCGCTTCGTCTCCGTCGTGACCCGCGACGGGCGCGAATATTTGATCCCCAACGAGGACTTCATCACCCAGCGGGTGGAGAACTGGTCGTTCACCGATACCCTGATCCGGGTGGACGTGGAGTTCGGCGTCTCGCAGCAATCCTATCCGCACGCGGTTCGCCGCATCGCCGTGGAGGCGACGAAAGCGGTCGCGCGGGTCGAGCCGCGGCCGCAGCCGGTGTGCCACATGACCCGCATCACCGAATTGTCGCTGGATTTCATCCTGCGCTT
>JACCSN010000889.1 GCA_013812985.1 Hyphomicrobiales bacterium
CTGGCGGACCCGACTTGCCAAGTGACGCATGGATCCCGACGGTGCGCAGGCCTGCCCCAGTAGAGGGGATTTTGTTTCGCTATTATGTTGCCTACACGGTGCTTGGAGAAATCGACTACGACCAAACGGCAAACGGTGGTATGCCGTTTGGTGGTGGAGCGGGATCGATGCTCATGCGCAATGCTATTCCTTATTACCGCGTCTCCACCGCGCGCCAGGGCCGCTCCGGATTAGGCATCGAAGCGCAGCGCTCGGCGGTGACCCGCTTTGCCGAAGCGGAAGGCTTGACGCTGCTGGCGTCCGGATGGAGCCGGCAATCAGCCTTTTCGTCGGGTCAGAGGCGCCTGATATGGCCGGAAGATAGCTCCCTCCATACGAGCCTTGAATTGGCAAACGACGGGGTGTCAAATGCGCCAACGCGACTCAAGGAGGGCAGCGATGAGCGCAAGACGCACTGTGGACAGCGCTGGGCCGGAGATACGTTCCCACAAACAGCCGATTGATGAAGTGACTGCCGCAGACAGCGTCGTTGCCCTGCTAAGCGAGCTAAACACGGAGAAGTTTCCACGTGAAGAACGGTTAGCAATAAGCCGCCTCCAGTCGTCAGCGATCGCTCTGCGGCTCAACTGGGTATCCGAACTTTGTCGCACGCTTGCGAACGGGAACGTAGAATTCCGAAACGATGACGAGATCGGGGAATCCGCGGGCACATCCGCTTTTTCCTCGGCTCTGCGTGAGAGTAGCCCAGGCAAGTGGTGGAAATGGGCGCGGGCCAGCTATGTTGCTGGGAAGGCAAGGCTCGGCTCATCGTAACGCACGAATGAACCTGGGCGATCCGCTACGCAGCGTGTCCCATTCATCGTGGCCGAGCTTGGGGTCGATGCCGACCCCTTCGTGCTCCACCTCTACGCAGCCCTCGCAGAGAACGATCGCCGCCTGATCGGCGAGCGGACCAAGGCAGCGCTCTCCGCCCGCAAGGCGCAGGGCGCTCGGCTCGGCAATCGGTCAAACCCCTGCCAGGCCGCCGCGCTCGGTCGGGAAGCTCAGGTCGCCGAAGCCGACCGGTTCGCTGCCAACGTGCTGCCGATTATCGACAGCATCAGGACTTCCGGGGCCACCAGCCTTGCCGCCATTGCCGAGGCGCTGAACAACCGCGGCATTCGCAGCGCCCGCGGTGGCCAGTGGCATGTCTCGACCATACAGAACCTGCTCGTCAGGACAGAGAGTATAGCCCCTGCTAGGCTTTGATACGCGGGAACAACTGCCGGCGAGCGGTGGAAGGCCATTCCGAAGCCCACGAAGGGCGCCCGGCCCATCTCAGCACCATCGCCAGGCGGAGTGGAAGCGTCTGGCCCAATCGGGCGAACGCAGCAGAGACCCGCCCGCAACTTCTCCTGCCATCGGGCGGGCGTTGCGATCAGGAGTAATGCCGGCGCTCAGATAGCCGGCGAAAAATAAAGCCTGATGGAATTCGACATTGTCGCTCACAAGCCCGGCACGAACAAGAGTTCGCCGTGTTCCGTCGGCTCCTGGAGGCGGAGACCTTGACCTCACGGCCAGTGCGCTGTGGAAAACGTGATTTATGGGGATGCCGCCGTCGCATTCTCCGCTATCATGCATAGCGCCAAATTGCGGGACGATACGTTGAGGGCCTGCTTGTTTTGGTGACGTTCCTGCGACAGCGTCTCTTGTGGAGGCTAGGAACGTCATCGTCAGCGGAAGCGAACAAGAGAGCCGCGACAGCCTGTCGACCCACTGGAGCGGTTGAATCGTGTCCCTTTCGCATCGGCTGCCGCCTGCACATGGTCCCGACGAGTTCATGCCGTCGCAGCGTCTATTCCCGCCGCCTTGGTCGATCGAGAGAACGTCGGATGGACATTTCCGGGTATTAGGCGCGAGTGGTCTGACGCTCGCCTTCGTTTATGTCCGGAACGAGGGCATCGACGATGACGGGCTTACGGACGGCGAGGCGAGCCGGATAGCGCTTGGGATCGCAAGGTTGCCCCAACTGCTTCAGAACGACGACGAGGACATCTGACTTAAAGGCGCCGTCAGCGTTTAGGGCTGTGCTGGTCTTTCGGAAAATTGAGATTTGCTTCTCAGTGCCTTCCTAGAGCGAGGTCTGCCAATTGCGAAGTATCTTTGGAGATCGTGTGATCAACGACGGGAGAGATTGCCATGAGTTCCATTAAATTGAAACGTAGATCGTCCTTCCTGCTATTTGCCGCTTTCAGCTTAGTCTCTGCCGCTTTCGCCGCAGATCTCCCCGCCAATCCGGATACTTCTAAGATAAGGGGCGTCGCTGGTATGGTCAGCACAACTGCAATGGCGTTTAGGTCAGGGGCGGTCAGAAACGGCATGCTAGTTAAGGAAGTCAAAGTAGATTCATCTTACCCTTTCCTTACTCAAATGACTGCAGACCGCCGCTTAGCCCGGTTGGGCTTAAATGGTATGATCACGAGAGTCTACCGCAACTGGGTGATCAGGGGAGTTTGTCCAGCGAAATGCAGTGAAAATGACACAGCGATGGTCGATGTGAGTTTTGCCGTTTGGTCTGGGTGGAATAATTCAAAAGGCCATTCCAAAGATTTAACACTACGGTTCTACGATAAATCTAGACCTGTTCATAGTGCGCGTATTGCCTTGTTAGATCCCGACAATTCCCTGAGTCTATGCAGTAAAGACACTGATTGGAAGATCACATCCTTCCGTATACCTAGCCGGGTTTTCCTCGCGATGACTGATGTCATAGTTGAAGCTGATAGGGGCATGTTCGAGCCGTGCGAGTGCCTTCCGGGGAAATGCGTCGCCCCGCCGACCCCACCTGGCTAAAGTGTGCAGTTCATTGTTCGCTTTCGTGTCCCGTCGGGCTTAGGTCAGAGTGGCCGGACGTATCCTTGGACCATGTTTCTTTTTCGGTGCGGACC
>JACCSN010000905.1 GCA_013812985.1 Hyphomicrobiales bacterium
CTCGACAGCGGGGGTTTTCTCCGGCAGCCATTTTGCCGACATGCTCGCGCATTCGCCAGCAACTATTCCGAGGTATTCGGCGTCGAGCAAGGCCGTCGCGCATTCCGCCGCTCGGCCCCGAGGTGGCAGAGCGCGTCGTGGGGCTGACGCTCACCGATCCACCCGCCGAGGCGACCCGGCGTCGCGCTGGGCATGGAGCGAGTTGAAGCTCTGCTCCAGCCCTTCGTCGCTGCTCTTCCTCGTGTAGATCGCGCAGCGGAGCTTGCGACCCTGCTGCAGCGGCTGCTGCAGGGGAGGGCGCCTACGCCGCATGGCCGTTCCCCGCACGGGCCTTGAGGCCGAAGAAGGCCGGCCCGGACCAGCGCGTCCCGGTGATTTCTCGGGCGATCTGGCTGAGCGACCGACAGGTCCTGCCCCGGTAGAGGAAGCCCCCATCGGATGTGGCGGTCACCTCGTAGCTGTGGCCCTGCCATTCGCGCAGGAACCGCGTGCCCGGTTTGACCTGGTGCTGCGTTTTTGCCCGGGAGGAACTTGCGCCTGCCGCTGCCTCGCGTGCTGCCACGAGCTTCATGCGGGCGGCGTGGGAGAGGCCGCCATAGATGTTCTCCTGGATCCGGTAGGCGATTGCCTGGATCATGAGCTCCCGGCTCATCCGGACCGGCGGCTCCGAGGCGTAGAGCTCCCGCCAGCGTTGGCGGAGCGCGGGGAGGTCGAGATCGGCGAGTCCGCCGATCTCGAGGGAAGAGTTACCGCTCTTCATGGCGGTGCTGCTCAGGCGGGAATGCGGTAGCGCCGGACGCCGTCCTCGCCCCGCTCGCTCTCCACGACGTAGCCGAGCTTCTTCTTCAGGGCGCCCGAGAGGAAGCCGCGGACGGAATGCGCCTGCCATCCGGTTGCCGCGGTGAGCTCGGCCAGCGTTGCGCCACCGTCCCGCTTGAGCAGCGCCGTCACCGTTGCGCCTTTGCCGCCCGGCGTTCCGGCACTCTCAGTAGTCTCGCCCGGAGCGGAGGAACGCTCGACGACGCTGGCAGGATCCTGTCCGGCGCCGGCTGCCTCGTCGGGCCCGGACGGCTCCGGGACGTGATCCCCCGTTTCCACCCTGATGGCGGCCAGTCCGGCCGGTGTGATCACCAGGATCAGCCGCGCGTCGTTCTCGTCCCGCCGCGATTCCTCGTCGGAATCCGATGCGGCTTGCTCATCTATCAGCCCACGCTTCAGCAGCGCCTTCACGGCCTGCCTCACCGCGCTGCCTTTGGCTTGCAGGGTCGGGGGTCGACCGCACGAATGGACAGGCGACGTTCTTCGCCGTCGCCGGTCGCTTCGTGGCGCCTCGGCGTGGTAATAAGGCGGGCAAGCGTCAGCCGAAACGACGGCTAGCGACGAAATTTGCGGCTGATGGTTGGCGGTTGACCGGCGCTGCCGGGAAGACGCCCGCGGCGATCAGCCGATCGTCCCGCCTGCGGTCGAGGCTGTCGCGACCTCCGCCGCTTGCGCGCAACTGCTGGACAAGAGGAGGGGAAGACGATCAAACTCTCCGGGAGACGGGCGAAATAGCGCCCTGAACCGCGGGAGGAAGCGCGACATGAAGCATTTCACACTGGCGCTCGCGACGTTCGCGGCGCTGACGTTGTCCGTGCCCGTCCGGGCCGAGACGCCGGCCGACACGCTCGTCATCGCCGACACGATCGACGACGTCGTGTCGCTTGATCCGGCCGAAAGCTTCGAGTTCTCCGGCCAGGACGCCCTGGAGAACGTCTATGACCGGCTCATCCAGATCCTGCCCGCCAACGATTTCAAGCTGGAGCCGGGCCTTGCGGAGAGCTGGAGCGCCAGCGAGGACGGCAAGACCTATACGTTCAAGATAAAGGAGGGGCGCAAGTTCCACAGCGGCAACCCGGTAACCGCGGAGGACGCTGCATGGTCCCTGCAGCGCGTCGTCAAGCTCAACAAGACGCCATCGTTCATCCTAACGCAGTTCGGCTTTACGCCGGAGAACGTCGACGGGATGATCAAGGCAACGAGCCCGACCGAGTTCACCATCACCACCGACAAGGCTTACGCCCAGTCCTTCTTCTACAACATCCTGACGGCCATAGTGGCCTCGGTGGTCGACAAGCAGGAGGCGCTCGCCCATGAGCAGAACGGCGACATGGGCTACGAATGGCTGAAGACGAATTCGGCGGGCTCCGGTCCTTACATGCTGCGCTCCTGGAAGCCGAACGATTCGATCGTGCTTGAAGGGGTCGAGGGCTATTGGGGCGGCGGCGTCGCCCTGAAGCGCGTCTTCATCCGGCACGTCCCGGAGGGCGCATCGCGGCGCCTGTTGCTGGAGCAGGGCGACGTGGACATCTCCCGCCGGCTGCCGCCCAACGACGCTCAGGCGATCGCCGCCAACCCCGATCTGAAAGTCTTGGACGAGCAGCGCGGCCGCATCTTCTATCTGGCGGGCAATCAAAAGCACGAAGCGCTCGCCAAGCCGCAGGTCATGGAGGCTCTGAAATACCTGATCGATTATGACGGCATGGCGATTTCGTTCCTCAAAGGCCAGTTCGTCGTCCATCAGGCGTTCCTGCCGGTCGGCTTCCTCGGCGCGCTGGAAGAAAAGCCGTACAAGCTCGACGTGCAGAAGGCGAAGCAGCTCCTGGCCGACGCCGGATACCCGGATGGGTTCGAGGTCGAAATCTCCACCCGTAACGACCAGGTCCGCCTCGACATGGCGCAGGCGATCCAGAACACGTTCGCGCAAGCCGGCGTCACCGCCACGATCAAGAGCGGCGCCGGCGCCGAAATCCTCGATTCCTACCGGGCGCGGACGCACGAAATCATCTTGGAAGCCTGGGGCCCCGACTATCCGGACCCGCAGACCAACGCGAGCACGTTCGCCGCCAACCCGGACAATTCCGACGAAGGCAAGCAGACGGGCTATCTCGCCTGGCGCAACACCTACGCCGCCGACGAAACCAAGGCTATGGTGGACGCTGCCGTGGTCGAGCAGGACACGGAGAAACGGCGGCAGATGTACGAGGAGATGCAGCGCATTGCCCAGCAGAAATCGCCCTTCATCGAGATGTTCCAGGAAACCGAGCAGGTCGGGATGGGCAAGTCCGTCGACGGCTTCTCGACAGGCGCCGCCGTCAGCTCTGCCTATTACTGGACCGTCACGAAGTAGGTCCGCGAAACCCGCGCGCCCGGCTGACTATCGGTCGGGCGCGGACTCGCGGCAAGGA
>JACCSN010000915.1 GCA_013812985.1 Hyphomicrobiales bacterium
GTGGCGCTGATCGACGCCGGCCGGATCGGCGGCTCAACGGCAAATGCGGGCAGCGTGCACGTGCAGATGCAGAGCCGGTTCATGCGGCTTTATCCGCATCTCATCCCCGGTCTGGAAAGCACGCTCCACCTCTACCCCAAGGCTGTCCGCTTCTGGCAGGCGCTGGAAAGGAAGCTCGGCGCGAGCTTCGACCTGAAGATCACCGGCGGGCTGATGGTCGCGGAGAGCGAGGAGCAGCTCAAGTTCCTCGCCTTCAAGGCGGAGCGGGAGCGCAGCCTGGGGCTGGAAGTCGACATCCTGGATCGCGCGGAGCTCGACCTGATCGCGCCCTATCTCGGCCCCGCCGTCATCGGCGCCGAGCTTTGCCATCTGGAAGGCAAGCTCAACCCGCTCATTGCCAACGCGGTCGTCCGCAAATGGGTAAGTGGATTGGGCGTCCAAATTCTCGAAGAGGAAACCGTCCGCCATATCGACAGCGGCCCGGAGGGGTTCCGGCTCGCGACGACCAAGGGCGCGATCCGCGCCGGCCGCGTGGTGCTCGCCGCGGGTTCGGGAACGCGCCAACTCGCCGCCGGGCTCGGCGTCCACATCCCGGCCGATCCGGAGCCGCTGCACATGAACATCACCGAGCCGACCGGGCCCTTGATCAGCCATCTCGTCCAGCACGCCGACCGGCCGATCACGCTGAAGCAGTTCGGCACGGGGCAGGTGGTCATCGGCGGCGGCTGGCCGGCCCGCCTCGCCGGATCGCGCGAGCACCCGACGGTCGAGGTCGCGAGCATCGTCGGCAATGCCACCCTCGCCCAGCACATCGTCCCGGAGATCGGGCCGCTGCGGATCATCCGCACCTGGGCCGGGATCAACACCACGGTAGATGGGCGCGGCGTGCTGGGCGCCGTGGACGGCGTTCCGGGGCTGTTCGTCGCCGTGCCGGGCGATGCCGGATATACACTGGGGCCGCTCTCGGCGCGGCTGGTGGCCGATGCGGTGATGGGGCGAAGGCCGGAGGAGGATCTGGCGCCGTATTCGGCGCGGCGGTTTGGATAAGCACCTGAAGAGCGCCAACGATCAAGTTGTCCAAGGATTGATCACAGCATCTCCTAAATCGGTGAAATGTCTGACGTTGCCGGTCGCCAACTGGGCCTTCCGGGCGAGAACGACACCAGCTATCTGAGTGTCTCTCCACTCGCTTGGGTAGCCGCTAAGCTTACGGCGGGCGGTGAGCGCCGCTGCTTCAGTAGCCGCGGCAGTGTCGAACGGCAGCACCTTTCCTTCCAAAGATACACGAACAGCATGGTCGAAAAGCTGTTCCAAGGTGCGCCGCTTTGGTCCCTTAGGTAACAGCTCAATGCCGGTCCGAACCTCAAATATCGAGATTGACGTTAGCCAGAGGAGCTCACGAGGCGTTTTATCCAGCCAAGTCGCCACGCGTTCGTCAGACGACGGCCGCATCATCGCCGACACCACGTTTGTATCAAGGATTATCACTTACCGAGGTAAAGGGCTCGACCGGATAACCCCGCAACTCTTGAATGTCAGGATCGAAATCCAATTGAGAAAAGAGCCGGGAAAGCTCGGTTCCAATTCCAATCCCCGTGTCTTTGTCTGACCTTACAGCTTCGCGAAGGATCGAGCGCACTTCTTCTTCCATGCTCTGCCCGTGCCGGTAGGCCCGATCTTTCAATCGGCTCTTGAGATCATCATCGATGTTGCGCACGATCAACTGAGCCATCTCAATCCTCCGTCGCTATCACGATAGCACAGAGGCGGCCGCGATCAAGCGCGCTCAGGTTGCGCAGCGGATCACGCCTGCAATGCCAGCGTTATCCGCTGCGAGGCCGACTGCAGCTCGCTCAGCACATGCGTCCTCACCTCCTCCGGCGAGAGGCGCGAGCTTGGGCAGCACACATTCAGCGCGGCGACGACGCCGCCTATCCCGTCCCTGACCGGGACGGAGATGGAGCGGAGCCCGATCTCCAGTTCCTGATCGACGATGGCCCAGCCCTGCCGTCGGGTCTCCTCGATCAGGCTGCGGAGCTTCACCTTGGAGGTGACGGTGTTCGGCGTGAATTTCGACAACCGAGACTTGTCCAGGTAGTCGTTCAACGCATCTTCGGACAAGCTGGCCAGGAGCACGCGGCCGGTGGATACGCAGTGCGCCGGCACACGGCTGCCGATGTTGATGCCGACGCTGACGAGCCGGTTGGAATTAGCCCGCGCGACATAGATGACGCTGTCGCCGTCGAGAATCGCCGCGAAGCATGATTCCTGAAGCCGCGCGGAAAGCGCGTTCATAACCGGCTGGGCAACATCCCAGATGTCCATGCAGGACAGGACGGAGAAGCCCAGCTCGAGCACTTTTGGACGCAAGCTGAAATGCTTGCCGTCGGTCTCGACGTAGCCTTCGCGCAGAAGCGTCAGCAGGAAGCGGCGCACGGTGGCGCGCGTCATGTCGGTGGCTTGCGCGACCTCGCTCAACGTCATCCGCGGCTTGCGCCGCGTGAAGACGCGAATGACCTCCAGGCCGCGGGCAAGAGAATTGACGAAATCGCGATCGTTCACCTCGACAGCAAGCGCTTCCGACATCATCACCTGCCTTGTCCTAGAACGTCCCGACAGCTTGGAATCGAGCCGGCGCACCTTTGCCCGATCCACGAATACTTGGTCTCCGACAATTCCCCGATCTTGCGATGACCAAGTGAAAACGGTTGCATAACGCCCATGGAAACGCAATGCGAACAGGCTCGGCGGACATAGGCTGCGAATTGCACAGGGCCAGATACGAATTCCTCCGTCAGCCCATCAATGGCGTTTCTCGGTGTGCAGCCAGCGATCATGTGCGATCCAAAACCGGTCCGAAAAGCCGGCTTGCCAACGTCCGAAAAAGGTTGTGAGTATTGCGAACATTTGTTCGCAGCGGATAGCGGCGGAGCCGAGCCAAGCGTCCAGGGAGGATCACCATATGGCCGACGAGATCAACAAAAACGGGCAGGCATTCGCCAAACTGTCGCTATCGCGGCGGCACATGCTGCAAGGCTTCGGCGCAGCGGGGCTCACGGCTGGGTTCGCCTTGCCCGCCTTCCGCAGCGCCCACGCGCAGGGCGATGTGACGCTCCGCTGGTGGTCGACGCAATCGGCGCCGGCGCAACTGGAGGCCTACAAAGCACAGATCGCCGCTTTCGAAGCGGCCAACCCCGGCACGAAAGTGGTCTTCGAGCCGACTTCCGACGAGGGCTATTCCGCCCAGCTTGCCGCCGCTTTCGCCTCCGGCCAAGTGCCCGACATCGTCACCCACCTGCCGTCCTTCGCCGTGCAGACCTACTATGCGGAAGGGCTGGTCGAGCCCTTCGACGACGTGATCAAGGCGATCGGCGAGGACAAGTATTACCCGGGCGCCAACAACGTTTATAAGACCGCTGACGGGCATTTTGCCGGGACGGGCATCGGCAACACCGCCGCCGACATGCTGTGGATTCGCACCGATCTCATGGAGAAGGCCGGCGTCGAGAAGATCCCGGAAACCTGGGACGAGCTTCGCGCGGCTTGCGAGAAGATGCAGACAGGCGGGATCTACGGCGCGCCGCTCCCCTACGGCCTCAATTCGATGACGTCGCTGATCATCATCGGCTTCATCCACCGTGCCGGCGGCACGATCTTCGCGCCTGACCTCACCGTCGCCATCGACAGCCCGGAGGCCGTCGAGGCGCTCGAGTTCTACAAGGGGATGAAGGAGCTTTGCCCGCCGGGCGCCACGAATTACAGCTGGGGCGAGGCGCTTACCGCTTTCGTCAGCGGCGCCACGGCGACCGGGATCTATGCCGGCCGCGTCCTCAAGAACGTCAACGACCAGAACCCCGCCATCGCCGACCATATCACCTGCCGCACCTACCCGACGAAGAGCAAGGACATCCCGGCCTGGACGTTCAACGATTTCCCGAGCATCTGGATTCCGAAAGGCACGGCCAATCTGGAGCAGGCCAAGACGTTCGCCGCCTTCCTCCTGCAGCCGCCTTTCTACATCCAGCAACTCCACGCCGCTCCGGGGCATGTCCTGCCGGTGCTGAAGACGATCGCCGAGGATCCGGCCTATCTCGCGGACCCGATCATCAAGAAATATCCGGAGGAGGTGCAGCTGATGGCCGCGGCGTCGGCGGGCGGCTACAATCTCGGCTTCGAGACGGCGGCGCACCAGCCGAACCCCAAGGCCAACGATATCATCGCCTCCAACGTGCTGGCCGAAATGGTCCAGCGCGTCTGCCTGAACGGCGAGGATCCGAAGGCGGTGCTGGGCGAAACGGCGACGCGGCTTGACGAGCTGATGAAGGGCTGATCGGCGCGATGCAAACGAAGGGGCGGGCGGCTGAGGTCGCCCGTCTACCTTTTTTCGCACCGGACGCCGGATGAGCGCGGCAGCTGCGACCGATCTCGCGCCGAAGGCGGGGCTGACGCTCAGCGCCCGCTACGGCTTGCTCGGCGCGCTCCTCATCGCGCCGAGCGTGCTGATCTTCTCCGCCGTCATCGTCTATCCGCTCGTCTCGGCAATCTACCTGTCGCTCTTCTCCATCTTCACGCTGACACTGCAGGGCGACTGGGTCGGGCTCGGCAATTACGGCGCGATCCTCCAGGGGCCGACATTCTGGCGGGCGTTCGGCAACAACCTGATCTGGACCGCCGGCACGCTGACCCTGCAGATCGTCTTCGGGGTGCTGGTCGCGCTTCTCCTCAACAATCAGATCTGGTTCCGCTCGCTGGCGCGCAGCCTCGTGCTCTTCCCCTATTTCGTCTCCACCGTCGTCGCTGTGCTCGTCTGGCGCTGGCTGTTCAACGACCTCTACGGCATCCTGAATCATCTGATGTTGCGGGCCGGGCTGATCGACATGCCGGTCGATTGGCTGGGTCGGATGCCGAATGCGATGGCCAGCATCATCGTGGTGGGCGGCTGGAAGTATTTTCCATTCGTGGTGATCGCCGTCCTGGCGCGGCTCCAGACCATTCCGCCGCAACTCTACGAGGCGGCGCGGGTGGACGGCGCCAATGCCTGGTCGCGGTTCTGGGACGTGACGCTGCCGCAACTTCGCGACGTGCTCACCGTCATCATTCTCTTGAGGACGATCTGGGACTTCAAGGAGTTCGACCTGATCTTCCTCCTGACCGGCGGCGGGCCGCTCAATCGGACGCAGACATTGCCGCTCGTCGTCTACCAGCAGGCCTTCGGGCTGAACCAGATGGGAATGGCCGCCGCCTATTCGGTGCTGATGATGCTGGTCATGCTGGTCTTCATGGCTGCGTACATGATCTACACAAGGCGACGGCGGGAGGCGGTCTGATGGGGCGGCGAAGCCTTCCGCGCACCGTGCTGCTCAACCTGTTCGCCTGGGGCGTGGTGCTCCTCGTCGCCTTCCCGCTGATCTGGATGGTGCTCACTTCAATCAAGCCGCAGACGGAGCTGTTCCGCATCCCGCCGAGCTTCTGGCCCCAGACGGTCACCTTCGAGCATTATCGCCGGCTTCTGGAGGAGACCCCGTTCCTCACCTATTTCCGCAACTCCGTCGTGCTCGCGACGTCCACCACGGCGCTCGTCATCGTGGTGGCGACGCTCGGCGCCTACAGCCTCGTCCGCTTCTCCTATCCGGGGCGCGACAAGCTGGCGCTCCTGGTGCTTTTCACCTACCTGCTCCCCTCCGTCGTGCTGATCATCCCGCTCTATCTCATGATCGTCTGGGCGGGGCTCGCCAATACGACCGCCAGCCTGGTGATCGCTTATACGACTTTCGCGCTTCCCTATGCGCTGTGGCTGCTGCGCTCGTTCATGGCGGGCATCCCCGAGGACCTGGAATCGGCGGCGCTGGTCGACGGCGCAAGCCGGCTAGGCGCTTTCGTCGACGTGATCCTGCCGCAGGCGCTGCCCGGGATCATATCGACCGCGCTGTTCACCTTCATCCTCGCCTGGAACGAATATCTCTATGCCCTCGTCCTGGTGAATTCGGATGGGGCGCGGCCGCTGACGACCGGCGTGATGAACATGCTCATCACGTCCTTCAACATCGAATGGTCGCTCCTGATGGCGGCTTCAGTGATGATGAGCATCCCGCTCATCGTCGTCTTCACCTTCCTGCAAGGCTACCTGACCGCCGGTTTCGGCGCCGGCGGCGTCAAGGGCTGAGAGCGGGAGGCCGAGCCATGGCGGGCGTCCAGTTCGACAAGGTACGAAAGGCGTTCGGGTCGGCGGTGGCCGTGGCCGGGCTCGATCTGACGATCGGCGAAGGCGAGTTCGTAAGCCTGCTCGGCCCCTCCGGCTGCGGCAAGACGACGACGCTGCGGATGCTCGCGGGGCTGGAATATCCGACCAGCGGGCGCATCTCGATCGCCGACCGGGTCGTCAACGACGTGCCGCCCGCCAAGCGCGACATCGCCATGGTGTTCCAGTCCTACGCGCTGTACCCTCACATGACGGTCGCGGAAAACATCGCCTATCCGCTGAAGAAGCGCGGGATCGGCAGAGCCGAGCGCGGGCCGCTGGTCAAGCGGGCGGCCGAGCTCCTGCAACTGGAAGCGCTCCTCGACCGCAAGCCGCGGCAGCTGTCCGGCGGCCAGCAGCAGCGCGTCGCGCTCGGCCGCGCGCTGGTGCGCGAGCCCAAGGTGTTCCTGCTCGACGAGCCGCTCTCCAACCTCGACGCCAAGCTGCGAGCCCATATGCGCGCCGAGTTGATCGAACTGCATCACCGGATCGGCAAGACGATGGTCTATGTGACGCACGACCAGCTCGAGGCGATGACGATGTCGACCCGCATCGCCGTAATGCAGGCGGGCGTGCTCCAGCAATACGCGGCGCCGGCGGAGATCTACAATCGTCCGGCCAACCTGTTCGTCGCGAGCTTCATCGGCACCCCCTCCATGACGCTGATCGAGGGCGAGCTGGTCCGCCGCGGCAATCAGCCGACCCTGAAGCTCGGCGAGCTTGCGCTTCCGCTTCCCGTGGGCCATGCGGTTATGGACGACGACACGCCGGTGCGGGCCGTCACGATCGGAGTGCGGCCGGAGGATGTCGTGATCGGCTCCGGGCCGATCGAAGCGAGCGTCAAGGTGGTGGAGCCGACGGGCCATGAGAGCATCGTGCTGTTCGACATGAGCGGGGCGATCGTGACGGCGCGGGCCGGCAACGATGTGCGGCTCAGACCCGGCGAGCCGGTTCGACTTGGCTTCCGGGGCGACAAGATCCACCTGTTCGACCGCGCCTCTGGTACGCGAATCAACAGCGACGTGCTGGTTGCCCCTGATACCGTGCGCGCCGGCCGCGTCTGACGATGGGCCTTGAGGATCAGATGACGACGAGCACCGCCCTTCTGCGCAATGCGCCCGATCTTGCCGAGCTGGACCGGCGCTACCTGTTCCACCCGTTTACGGCGCTGGCGGACCATGAACGGAACGGCCCGATGGTCATCACCGAGGGCGAGGGCGTCTGGTTGAAGGACGACAAAGGCGACAGCTACATCGATTCGATGGCCGGGCTGTGGTGCGTCAATGTCGGCTACGGCCGCCGCGAGATCGCCGACGCCATCCACGCCCAGGTTCTGAAGCTTCCCTACTACCACTCGTTCACGTCGATGGCCTCGGAGCCGCCGATCCTGTTGGCCGAAAAGCTGATCGAGATGGCGCCCGTGCCGATGTCGAAGGTGTTCTTCGGCAATTCGGGCTCCGACGCCAACGACACCCAGGTGAAGCTCGTCTGGTATTACAACAATGCGCG
>JACCSN010000928.1 GCA_013812985.1 Hyphomicrobiales bacterium
ACCGGATCGCCCTTCGGCCTCGACGCCGACAATCACGATCATCCCCGCGGCGGCGTCGGGCATTTCATCCAGGCGATCGCGCCCGACTTCATGCGCGATATCGAGGCCTTCTACGATGACGTCGAGAAGCTCGTCGGGCAGATCAGGGCAAGCCCCAAGGTCGCGGGCGGCAAGGTCTACATCCCCGGCGAAATCGAGGCAGCAAATGCCGAAACCGCGTCGCGGAAAGGCTTGCCGATCTCCGACGATCTCGCCGGGCAGCTCGCGCGCCTCGCCGGGACGCTCGGCATCGAGGCGCCGCTTTATCTGAGCTGATCGACCGCGTTGCTCGACCCTGCGTCGCGGATCGCACCGATGAGCCGACCAGTCCTCAGGCTGCTGCCGGAGAGCGCCGCACCCGGCGCCGGCATCCTGCTCGTCACCAGAGGCCTGCGCGGCTTCGGCGACGGGCTTATCAGCCTGGTGTTGCCCGCCTATCTGACCGCGCTCGGCTTCAGCCCCTTGCAGATCGGCCTCATCGCCACGGCCACGCTGCTCGGCGCAAGCTGCCTGACCTTGGCCATGGGGGTTGTGGCGCGACGATGGCCCGACCGGACTCTGCTCCTCTGGAGCTCCGGCCTCATGGTGCTCTCGCCGCTCGCCTTCGTTTCGCTGGATGCGCTGGGGCCGCTGCTCGTCGTCGCCTTTTTCGGCACGCTGAACCCTTCATCGGGCGACATCAGCCTGTTCCTGCCGCTGGAGCACGCCCGGCTCGCGCATGATTTCGGTCCTCGCGATCGCACGACCCTGTTTACGCTCTACACGATAATCGGCGCCGTTTCAGCGGCCTTCGGCGCGCTCGCCGCCGTCCTGCCGTCGATGCTGACCGATCTGACGGGTGTAGATCGCTCGCGGCGCTGCGAATCCCTTTCATTGTCTATGCCGCGATCGGTGTCGCCGTCCTGATCCTGTACAGGTTGCTGCCAAGGCACTCCGAGGAGCGGCCGCAAGTGCGAAACGAGCCGCTGCGGCAGTCCCGTTCGGTGGTTCTCGGCCTCACCGCTCTTTTCGCGCTCGACGCGTTCTGTGGCGGCTTCGTTGTCCAGTCGCTTGTCGCGCTGTGGCTGTTCGCGCGTTTCGGGATCGACCTGGCGACAGCGGGAACGATTTTCTTCTGGACGGGGATCCTGGCGTCCGTCTCGCTGCTCGCCGCTCCCTGGCTGTCCAGGCGCATCGGCCTGGTGAATACGATGGTCTTCACCCACCTTCCCGCGAGCGTCGCCTATATCGTCATCCCGTTCGTTCCGAAGGCGGAGTGGGTGGTGGCCCTCCTGCTCGCCCGCAGCCTTTTCGACGTGCCGACCCGCACCTCCTACGTCATGGCGGTGGTCAGCTCGGGCGAGCGCGCAGCCGCCGCGAGCATTACCGCGGTTCCGCGCAGCCTCGCATCGGCCGCCAGTCCGGTCATCGTCGGGGCCCTGCTGACCGCCTCCAGTTTCGCCTGGCCGCTGCTCATCTGCGGCATTGTGAAAGCTGTGTACGACATCCTGCTGCTGCGGCAGTTCCGCAGCATCCAGCCGCCGGAAGAACGCGATCCGCTTGGCTAAAAAGCCTGACGCCACGCAAAGGTCATTGGAGGCGATAAAACATGAAGCCCGAGATCCTGGTGACTGTGCAGATCGAGGACGCACGGCTCGCGTCCTTCCGCGAAGCCTTCATCGTCCATCACGGCGTCTGGCCGGATCTGGAGACGATCGCCACGCTCGGCGGAGATGCGTCCGCGGTTTACACCAATGGAACGGTAGGCCTCTCCGGGGCGGCGATGGACGTTCTGCCTCAGCTGAAGATCATCGCCGCCCAGGGCGCCGGGACCGAGAATATCGACCTGGCTTCGGCTAAACGGCGCGGCATTGCTGTAACGAACGGCGCCGGCACGAATTCGTCCTGCGTCGCGGATCATGCCATGGCGTTGCTCCTGAGCCTTGTCCGCGAGATCCCGACGATCGATCGCCTGTCGCGCACCGGGGAGTGGGCGAGCCTGAGAACCAATCGGCCGGCCATCTCCAACAAGAGGCTCGGCATTGTCGGGTTTGGACGAGTGGGTCAGCTGATCGCGAAGCGGGCGACCGGTTTTGATCTGTCGGTCTCGTATCATTCGCGACGGCCCGTGGCGGACTCGCCGCTGCGGCACGTCTCCGACCTCATCCAGCTGGCCGAGCGCTCCGACTTCCTCGTCCTCGCCTGCCCCGGCGGGCCCGCGACCCGCCACATCGTCAACGCCGCGGTGCTCGAAGCCCTTGGTCCATCAGGCTATCTCGTCAATGTCGCCCGCGGTTCCGTCGTCGACACGCAGGCCTTGATCGAAGCTGTCGAGGGTAACCGCATCGCCGGCGCCGCGCTCGATGTGTACGAGGACGAGCCGGGCGTTCCGCGATCGTTGTGGCACATGCCGAACCTTGTCCTGACTCCTCACCTTGCCGGTTCCGCGCCGGAGGTTCGCGACGAGCAGATCGCGCTCGCTTTGCGGAACATTACAGCGTTCTTCGAAGGCAATCCCCTGGTCAACGAGATCACGTGACTGTCGCGGAGCAGGTGACCGTAAGCGGTGATCCGCTGACGTCCAAACCCCCGACGCCTGAACCGAGCCGAGCAAGGACCCGAACGAAAGGGCGACCGCAGCCCTTGTTTCAACCCACGAACCCGGATATCCAGACATTTGCCTGTTTGTTCCCTGGAGACAGGGAAATGCAAACGGCGCAGGAGACTGCCTCCACAGCCCATTTGCTTATGCTAGCTTTTCTGGCGTGACGCCCCTCCCGAAGTCGCGGGTGATGCTGCGTTTACGTCGCGCCGGCCAGAGTGTCGGGATTGTCCCCGGAGTATCGCATAGCGAATTGTGCGGGGTTCGAAGCCACTGAGCGATTGGCGCGGGCTGACCTGTCGGCTCCTTCCAGTGAAAGTGTTTGGCCATACATGTCAGCAGAGCCAACCGGGTCTTCAACGAACGTCCTTGTCGTGGAAGACGAGATGGTGTTGCGCATGCGCGCGGTCGACATCGTCGAGGATGCCGGGTTCAAGGCGGTCGAAGCCGTGAATGCCGATGAAGCGCTGTCTATTCTCGAATCGCGCTCGGACATCTCGCTGCTGCTTTCCGATATCCAGATGCCCGGCAGCATGGACGGATTGAAGCTCGCCCACGCCGTGCACGACCGCTGGCCTTCCATCAAGATCATCCTGGTGTCCGGCCAGGTCAAAGTATCCGATACGGACAAGCCAGCCGATAGCCGCTTCTTTGGCAAGCCGCTTGAGGTGAAGCAGATGATTGCCGAACTGCAGGGGATGATCGGCGCTGGCGCACTCAAAATCATTCCTGAGGCCGCCATACCGCTCGCGGTTGAAGCGCTCGCCAGCACGAAGTCCACGAGCACGCCGGGTCGCTCCGCCGAGCAGGAGTTCCTGACCGCCGAGAATGACAGCCTTAGGCTGTTGCTGGAACAGGCAGGCATCGACGCCAAGGCCCTGCTGGCGCAGGCCGGCATCGACGCCAAGGAGCGTGAAGCCGCGGATAAGCTGCAGAAGCTCATTCTCGACGAATTGCATCATCGCATCAAGAACACGCTCGCGACCGTTAGCGCCAT
>JACCSN010000155.1 GCA_013812985.1 Hyphomicrobiales bacterium
CTCGAACGCATCGGGGCTGCGGCCCGCGCCCGGATGCGCGGCTCGGTCGTTGCGGTGACCGGGTCGGTCGGCAAGACCGGCGCCAAGGAGATGCTCAGGCTGGCGCTCTCGGCGATCGGTCCGACGCACGCGCCGGTCGGCTCCTTCAACAATCATTGGGGCGTGCCGCTTACCTTGGCGCGGATGCCGGCGAACACCGTCTACGGCGTGTTCGAGGTCGGCATGAACCATTCCGGCGAGATCCGCCCGCTGACCCGACTCGTCAGGCCGCATGCCGCGATCGTCACCACCGTCGAGCCCGTTCACTTGGAGTTCTTCGCCGGCGAGTCGGATATCGCCGAAGCGAAAGCGGAGATTTTTGAAGGCCTGGAGGCGGGCGGCGCCGCCGTGCTGAATCGCGACAATCGCTGGTTCGATCTGCTCCGGGAGCGAGCGCGGGACCACGGCGCGCGGATCGTCTCCTTCGGCGAGCATCCTTCCGCCGACATGCGCCTGGAACGTGTGACGCTGCGGGAGGACGGATCGAGCATCCAGGCCGTGTTGCATGGGACGCCGATGAGCTACCGCCTCGGCGCGCCGGGCCGCCACCTTGTGCAGAACTCGCTTGCGGTGCTTGCCGCGGCGGCGGCGATAGGGGCCGATCTGGCGCGGGTCGCGCTGGCGCTCGGCCAGTTTCGCGCGCCAAAGGGACGCGGCGAGCGGATCCGGCTCGCCCATCCTGGAGGCAGCTTCCTGCTCCTCGACGAGACCTATAACGCCAACCCGGCTTCCATGCGGGCGGCGCTGGCGCTCTTGGGGCAGGCGCAGCCGCAGGGCCGCGGGCGGCGCGTCGCGGTTCTGGGCGACATGCTTGAGTTGGGAAGCGAAACGGAAGCCCTGCACCGCGGGCTCCTCGACGCGGTGCGCGCCTCGCGCGCCGATGTCGTCTTCCTTGCCGGGCCGGTGATGCAGGCGCTCTGGCAGGACTTGCCGGAGGCTTGCCGGGGCGCTTATGCGATAAGCGCGGCGGAGCTGGAACCGATTCTGCTCGACGCGGTCGGCCCGGGGGATGTCGTCATGATCAAGGCCTCGCTCGGCGCCAAACTCGGCGCATTGGTGGAGGGGCTCAATAGCCGCTTTGCTCGGGCGGCCGCATGAGCCGCATGGCGGAAGCAGGGACGCCTCCATGCTGACCTATCTCGGCCAGTTCAACGATCAACTGCCGATCCTGAACGTCTTCCGTTACATCACGTTCCGGACGGGCGCCGCGACGATGACGGCGCTGCTTTTCGTCTTTCTGTTCGGCCCCGGCATCATCGATGCGTTGCGGGCCCGGCAGGGCAAGGGCCAGCCGATCCGCGCCGACGGGCCGAAGACCCACTTCTCCAAAGCCGGCACGCCGACCATGGGCGGTCTGATGATCATGTCGGGCGTGCTGGTCTCCACGCTCCTCTGGGCCAACCTCTCCAGCGTCTATGTCTGGTCGGTGCTCCTGGTGACCACCGGCTTCGGGCTGATCGGCCTCTACGATGATCATCTGAAGGTGGCCAAGGCTTCGCATCGCGGTTTCTCCGGGCTGGCGCGGCTGGCCATCGAAGCGGCGGTCGCCGGCGCCGCCGTGCTCCTGATGATCCTCTACGGCGACAAGGACCTGCACACCTCCGTGGCGCTGCCCTTCTTCAAGGATCTCGCCATCAATCTCGGCTATTTCTTCGTCATCTTCGGCGCTTTCGTGATCGTCGGGGCCGGCAATGCGGTGAACCTCACCGACGGGCTTGACGGCCTCGCGATCGTGCCGGTGATGATCGCCGGCGCCTCGTTCGGCCTGATCTCCTACCTTGCCGGCAATGCGGTGTTCGCCGATTACCTGCAGATCAACCATGTGCCGGGCACCGGCGAGCTCTCCGTCCTGATCGGCGCGCTGATCGGGGCCGGGCTCGGTTTCCTCTGGTTCAACGCGCCGCCGGCGGCGATCTTCATGGGCGATACCGGCTCGCTGGCGCTGGGCGGCATGCTGGGCGCCATCGCGGTCGCCACCAAGCACGAGGTGGTGCTCGCCATCATCGGCGGCATCTTCGTCATGGAGGCGCTGTCGGTCATCATCCAGGTTACCTCCTTCAAGCTGACCGGCAAGCGCGTCTTCAGGATGGCGCCGATCCACCACCATTTCGAGCAGCTCGGCTGGACCGAGCCGCAGGTGGTGATCCGATTCTGGATCGTCGCCGTGGTTCTCGCCCTCATCGGCCTCTCCACCCTGAAGCTCAGATGAGCATGGCCATCGCGCTCTCGCATCTTGGGGGTCGCTCGATCGGCGTGTTCGGGCTCGCCCGAAGCGGCCTCGCCACCGTGCGGGCGGCTCAGGCCGGCGGCGCGGCCTCGGTGCTTGTGTGGGACGACCGGGAGAGCGCACGAGCGCAAGCCCAGGCGCTCGGCGGCGCGCCCGCGAAGCCTGAAGACTGGCCGTGGGATACGCTCGACAGCCTTATCTTGTCGCCCGGGGTGCCGCTTACCCATCCGAAGCCGCATCCGATCGTCGGAATAGCCCAGACCGCGGGGGTCGAAATCATCTGCGATGTGGAGCTTCTCTGGCGCGAGGCCGAACGACAAGCGCGCTTCGTGGCGATCACCGGCACCAACGGCAAGTCCACCACGACGGCGCTCATCGGCCATGTCCTCGCCGCCGCCGGGCTGCCCGTCTCGGTCGGCGGCAATATCGGCCGCGCCGCGCTCGATCTGGAAGCGCCGGAGGAGGGGCGAGTCTATGTCCTCGAAATGTCGTCCTACCAGGTCGACCTGACGGGCCGCTTCCGGCCGGATGTGGCGGTGTGGCTCAACCTGACGCCGGACCATCTCGACCGGCATGGCGACATGGCCGGCTATGCGAGCGCCAAGAAGCGCATCTTCGCCAATATGGGCGAGAAGGACACGGCAATCGTGGGCGTCGATGAGCCGGAGATCGACAAAATCGCCGAGGAGATATGGGCCGAAGGTCGGACGAAGTTGCGCACTCTATCGGTTGGCAGGCACGCTGAATCGGACCTCTACGTCGATCCTCCGGAGGGACGGCTCTTTGAAGACGATGAATTGGTCGCCAGCTTTGCCGGCTTGCCGACATTGCGCGGCGCCCACAACTGGCAGAACGCCGCCGCCGCCTGGGGCGCGGCCAGGGCGCTCGGCGTCGACGGCGACACGATCCTCGCGGCCATGGCGAGCTTCCCGGGCCTGGCGCACCGGATGGAGATCGTCGGCCGGCGCGGCGCCGTGCTCTTCGTCAACGATTCCAAGGCGACCAACGCCGACGCCGCGGCGAAGGCGCTCGCCACCTTCGAGCCAATCTACTGGATCGCCGGCGGCCAGGCGAAAGCCGGCGGCATCGAGCCGCTCGTCGAGTTTTTCCCGAGGATCGCCAAAGCCTACCTGATCGGCACGGCGGCGGATCAGTTCTCCCATACGCTCGCCGGCCGCGTGCCGCAGGTGATCGCGGGCGACCTCGCGACGGCTGTCCGTATGGCCGCCGATGACGCGGCGCTCGACAGGCGGGCCGAACCCGCCGTGCTCCTGTCGCCCGCCGGCGCCTCGTTCGACCAGTTCGCCGACTTCGAGGCGCGCGGCGAGGCATTCCGCCAGTCATTCCACTCGCTCGACCAACAAACCCTGGAGGCGGTCGCATGATCAGCCGCGCGCACCGCTCGCCGTTTTCCGAATGGTGGTGGACCGTCGACCGGGCGATGCTCGGCCTGGTGCTCCTCCTGCTGATCACCGGCTTCGTCCTGTCCTTCGCAGCCAGCCCGCCGGTCGCCGAACGGCTGGGTCTCGACAGCCTGCATTTCGTCATCCGGCACGCCTTTTACGCGCCGCTTGCCGGGGCGGTGGCCGTCGCGCTGTCGTTCCTCACCCCCCGTCAGGTCCGGCGGGCGGCGTTGGTCCTGCTCCTCGTCTGCCTGGCGCTGATGATCCTGGTGCTGTTCATCGGGACGGAGATCAAGGGGTCGCGGCGCTGGCTGTTCCTTGGCGGCGTCTCCATCCAGCCTTCGGAATTCATCAAGCCGGCCTTCATCGTCATCACCGCCTGGCTGTTCGCGGAAGGCAGCCGCCGTCCGGACGTGCCCGGCCGGATGCTCGCCATCGTGCTCCTCATCATCACGGCGACGCTGCTTGTCGCCGAGCCCGACCTCGGCCAGACGATCCTCATCGTCGCCGTATGGAGCGCGCTGTTCTTCCTGGCCGGCGTCAACCTGGTGCTGGTCGGCGGGCTGGTCGGCATCGGCGTCGCGGGCATCCTGGCCGCTTATTACGTGTTCCCGCATGTCGCGGGGCGCATCAACCGTTTCCTCGACCCGGAAAGCGGCGATAATTTCCAGGTCACCACCGCCTTGCAGGCCTTCGATCGCGGCGGCTGGTCCGGCACGGGGCCGGGCGAGGGCATGATGAAGCGGGTGCTCCCGGATTCTCACACCGACTTCGTCTTCGCGGTGGTCGGCGAGGAGTTCGGCATCCTGCTCTGCCTGCTCATCGTGGCGCTGTTCTCCGTGCTCGTCATCCGCGGCATGATGCAGGCGTTCCGCCGCAACAGCGCGTTCGAGCGCATGGCGATTGCCGGTCTCGCGACGCAGATCGGCCTGCAAGCCTTCATCAATATGGGGGTTAACTTGAACCTCCTGCCCACCAAGGGCATGACGCTGCCGTTCATTTCCTATGGCGGCTCGGGCTCGATTTCGTCGGCGATCACGGTGGGCTTTCTGCTCGCTTTGTCGCGCCTTTCGCCCGATCAGCACGTGACGGTGGCGCCGCGCCCGTCGCGCCTCGCCGAGGCTTGAGGCGGGCTTGGCGAGCACAGCGCTTCTGGTCGCCGGCGGCACCGGGGGCCACCTCTTTCCTGCTCTGGCGCTGCGCGAGGCGCTGGTCGCGCGTGGCTGGCGAGTGCATCTGGCGACCGACCCGCGCGTCGGCGAGCTGATCGAGGGCGTGCCGGCGGCGGAGACGCACCGGGTGCCCTCGGCGACGTTGGCCGGCGGCTCACCCCTGGCAATGCTGCGCTCGATCGCGATGATGGCGCAGGGCGTTGCGAAGTCGCGGGCGCTGCTCCGTCAGGTCAAGCCGCGGGTGGTCGTCGGCTTCGGCGGCTATCCGACCGTGCCGCCGCTCGTCGCCGCACGGCTTGCCCGGCTGCCGATCCTGGTGCACGAGCAGAATGCGGTCGTCGGCCGCGCCAACAAGCTCCTGATCGCCTTCGGCGCCATCCTCGCGACGGGCTTCGAGCGGCCGAATGGCGGCGCTAGGGCGCGCGAGATCGTGCATGTCGGCAATCCGGTGCGGGCGGCGGTAGCCAACGCCGCGCGCCCATATCAGCCTGCGAAAGGGGAGGGCGATTTCCGCCTGCTCGTCTTCGGCGGCAGCCAGGGCGCCCGCGTCTTCTCAGGCCTCGTTCCCGGCGCGCTGGCGCTGCTCGGCGAAGCCAGGCGCAGCCGCGTCAGGATCGTGCAGCAGGCGCGCCCGGAGGATATCGACTCAACCCGTTCAACCTTTAGCGGCATGGGCGTTCCAGCCGACGTGGAGCCGTTCTTCACCGATATGGGCGTGCGGCTCGCGGCGGCGCATCTGGTGCTGTGCCGGGCGGGAGCCTCAACGGTCGCGGAGCTTGCCGCGCTCGGCCGGCCGGCGATCCTCGTGCCTTATCCGCATGCGCTTGACCACGATCAGGCGGAGAATGCGCGCGCTCTGGCGGAAGTCGGCGGGGCGTGGATCATGCCTGAGAGCGAGCTTGACCCCTCGACCCTCGCCCGGAAACTCGCTTCGCTGATGGATGCGCCCGACGAGTTGACGGCAGCCGCGGAGGCGGCGCGCGCGCAGGGCCGTCTGGACGCCGCCGAGCGCTTGGCGGACCTTGTGGAGCGCTGCGTCGGCCGTTGAAGCGCAACCCTTGACCTCCTCTTGAGGGGAGATCGAGCGACGTCCTGAGCTTGTCGAAGGGCGGCCTCCGGGAGGGGGTCTGAACATAGAGCGCTACGTTGCCCCCTCCCGGTCGCTTCGCGACTCGACCCGCCCTCAAAGGGGAGGTTATTCAGTTCCCGTTGATTCTCCCTCGGCACAGGAACAACGCGCATGAAACTTCCCGGCACGATCGGGCCGATCCATTTCGTCGGGATCGGCGGCATCGGGATGAGCGGCATTGCCGAGGTCCTGGCCAACCAGAATTACCGCGTGCGCGGCTCCGACGTGGCCGACAGCGCCAATGTGCAGCGGCTGCGCGAGCGCGGCATCGAGGTGGCGGTCGGCCATGAAGCGGCCAATCTCGGCGACGCGGCGGTTGTCGTCGTCTCCTCGGCCATCAAGCGGGACAATCCGGAGCTCGTCGAGGCGCGGGCGCGCGGGCTTCCGGTCGTGCGCCGGGCGGAGATGCTGGCCGAGCTGATGCGGCTGAAATCGGCGGTGGCGATCGGCGGCACGCACGGCAAGACGACGACCACCTCGCTTGTCGCGGCGCTGCTCGACGCCGGCGGCCTCGACCCGACGGTGATCAACGGCGGCATCATCAACGCCTACGGCACCAATGCGCGGATGGGGGCGGGCGACTGGATGGTCGTGGAGGCCGACGAATCCGACTGCACCTTCGTCAAGCTGCCGGCCGACATCGCGGTCGTCACGAATATCGATCCGGAGCATTTGGATCACTACGGCAGCTTCGACGGCGTCCGCGATGGCTTCAAGGCGTTCGTCGAGAACGTGCCCTTCTACGGCTTTGCGGTCATGTGCCTCGACCATCCGGAAGTGCAGGCGCTGGTGGCGCGCATAGAAGACCGGCGCATCATCACCTACGGGCGCAATCCGCAGGCGGAGGTCCGCTTCCGCGACGCCTCCTTCACAGGCGGGAAAAGCCGCTTTGTTGTCGACCGCCGCGACAGGATCACGGGCGAGGCGGAGACCATCGACAATCTCGCCATCTCCATGCCGGGCGAGCACAACATCTCCAATGCGACCGCGGCCGTGGCGGTGGCGCGCGCCATCGGGATCAGCGCGGAGGATATCCGCAAGGGCCTCGCCGGCTTCGGCGGCGTGAAGCGTCGATTCACCCATACGGGGACCTGGAACGGCGTCGACATCTATGACGATTACGGTCACCACCCGGTGGAGATCGCCGCGGTGCTGCGGGCCGCCCGCTCGGCCAGCCGGGGCCGCATCATCGCCGTGCACCAGCCGCATCGCTACACAAGGCTGTCGAGCTTGTTCGCGGATTTCTGCACCTGCTTTAACGAGGCGGACACCGTTGTCATCGCCGATGTCTATTCGGCCGGTGAGGCGCCGATCGAGGGGGCGAACCGGGACGCGCTTGTCGATGGGCTCAGGGCCGGCGGGCATCGGGATGCGCGTCCGCTCGAAGGGGAGGGCGACTTGCCGCCGCTGATCGCATCGATCGCGCGGCCCGGCGACATGGTCGTGTGCCTCGGCGCGGGGTCGATCACGCGATGGGCCAACGGGCTGCCGGAGGCACTCCAGGCTTTGGACTAGGAGGGTTGAGTGAGCAAGGACGGCGCCGAAGCCTGCGCGATTGTCATCCCGGTTTGCCGCGCGAGCGGCAAGACCGGGACCCGTAAACGCCCGAGTGCGCCGATGCGGGCGCAGCCGCCGATCGCACTCTTCCCCCGCCGGTGTTTTTGGGTCCCGGACAGCGCCGCTTCGCGTCGCTTCCGGGATGACAACCGGGGAGGGCAGGCCAGTTTTCTCCTTGCAGATCGCTCGTATGCCTAAGTCGCTACTCGACCATTTGCACAGCCGCCTCGCCGGCTTCCGTGGCACACTGCAGGCGGACCAGCCGCTTGGCCCGATCGTCTGGTTCCGCGCCGGCGGCCCGGCGGAAATCCTGGCCTTGCCGGCGGATGCGGAACACCTAGCCACGCTGATGCGGACTCTGCCCGAAGAGATCCCCGTCACCGTCTTCGGGCTTGGCTCCAACCTCCTGGTGCGCGACGGCGGGGTTCCGGGCGTGGTGGTGCGGCTCTCCGCGCGTGGCTTCGGCAAGGCGGAGATCGACCGCGCCCGCATCCGCGTTGGAGCGGCGCTCGCCGACAAGCGCGTGGCGGCGCATGCGCTGGAGGCCGGGATCGGCGGCTTCGCCTTCTACCACGGTATTCCGGGCGGCATCGGCGGGGCGCTCAGGATGAATGCCGGGGCGAACGGCGTAGAGACGCGAGAGCGCGTCGTGGAGGTGGTGGCAATCGATCGGCGGGGCGAGCGGCATGTGCTGTCGAACGCCGATATGGGCTACTCCTACCGGCATTCCGCAGCGCCGGACGATCTGATTTTCACCGAGGCGGTCTACGAAGGAGCGCCCGCGGATCGGGAGGCAATAAGAGCCGAGATGGACGCGGTGCAGGAGCATCGCGAGACGGCGCAGCCGGTGAAGAGCCGCACCGGCGGTTCGACGTTCAAGAATCCCGACCCACCGGGAACGCCGAACCAGCGTAGCGCCTGGCGCCTGATCGATGCGGCAGGTTGCCGGGGGCTCAGGGTCGGCGACGCCCAAGTCTCAGAGATGCACTGCAACTTCCTCATCAACACCGGCGCGGCGAGCGGCCGCGACCTGGAGCTGTTGGGCGAGACTGTGCGGGCGCGGGTGTTGGCGACGTCCGGCGTCAGGCTGGAATGGGAGATCAAGCGGATGGGCCGCTTCGGCGAGAGTGGCGAAGTGGAGCCGTTTCTGGGACGGGGATGACCCGCGGCTTTGAGCGGGGTGGCGAGCCCGGCCACCAACGACATTCGGGTATTCGACCGGGTGCAGGATTTCGGGTCGAGAACTGGGGATAATAGTGTTGGGCTGCTCGAATTTGCAGAAAAGGATAAAACTTTCTCGCGCAAATAACTTTGTGTCGTTTTCAGGACTTTCGAGGCAGGCCGGAACAGATGACGTGCTCTGCCCATTATCGCGGCGAGGGAGCAAACCTCAAAGGAGTCCAAACATGTTCAGAACGACACTGATGGCCGCTGGCGCGACACTTTTTCTGTGCGGCGCTGCCTTTGCGCAAACCCAGGAAGGTCTCGTTAACGTCAACGTGGCGGGAAATAACGTGCAAGTTCCAATCGGAGTTGCCGCGCAGGTCTGCCCTAACGTCAGCGCGAATGTGCTTGCTCAAGCCGCCGGCCAGCAAGAGGCGGTATGCGAGATCACCCAGGAAGTCGCGGCCCAGAACAATATCGGCGGCCAGCAAGGTGGCGGCGGCCAGGGCGGCGGTCAAGGTGGCGGACAGGGCGGCGGCGGCCAGGGTAATCAAAACGGCTTGGTGAACGTGAACGTCGAAGGCAACAACGTGCAGGTGCCTGTCGGCATTGCCGCGCAGGTTTGCCCGAATGTCAGCGCCAACGTGATCGCCCAGGCTGTCGGAACCCAGGAAGCCGTGTGCGAGATCGACCAGGCTACCGCCGCCGCGAACAACATCGGCGGCTAAGCAAGCCTGTACTGACCGGTTCGCGAATGCGGATATTAAAGGAAGGCCCGCTCCGGCGGGCCTTTCATTCGTACCCGCCCGCAACGCTCCCGGCGGCCAGAATCGGCCTGCATCGGCCTGCATCGGCCCCTGATGCATAGCTAAGATTCGGTTTCCGACGGCAGTTAACCCTTCGTTACTGATTCAAAGTCCAAGGTCCGGCCGTGTCTTCTTTGCGAGGCGTTCGGAGTGGCTAAGCACGTCGCGGTGCTGTTGGGCGGATGGTCCTCGGAACGGCCGGTGAGCCTGGCCTCCGGCAAGGAATGCGCCGATGGGCTGGAGCAGGCCGGCTACCGCGTCACCCGCATCGATGTCGAGCGCGACATCGCCGAGGCGCTGGCCCGCCTGAAGCCTGAAGCCGCGTTCAACGCGCTGCACGGGCCTTACGGCGAGGACGGCACGATCCAGGGCGTCCTGGAGATCCTGGGCATCCCATACACCCATTCCGGCGTGCTTGCCTCGGCGCTCGCCATGAACAAGCACAAGGCGAAGAGCGTGGCCGCCGCCGCCGGAATTCCAGTCGCCGAGCATCGCATCGTCTCCCGCCGGGAGGCCGCAGCCGAGCACATCCTGCCGCCGCCCTACGTGATCAAGCCGATCGCCGAGGGCTCCTCCTTCGGCGTCATCATCGTGCCGCCCGATCAGGCGCACGCGCCGCAATCGCTGGCGCGCGACGCGTGGACGTTCGGGGAAGAGGTGATGGTGGAGCGCTATATCGCCGGCCGCGAGCTCACCTGCGCGGTTCAGGGCGACCGGGCGCTCGGCGTGACGGAGATCATCCCGCTCGGCCACGGCTTCTACGATTACGACGCCAAATACGCGGCGGGCGGCTCAAAACATCTGTGCCCGGCCCCGCTTAAACCGTTTGTTTACCGAAATATTCAAAGGCTTGCGCTTGAAGCGCATCACGCGATCGGCTGCCGAGGGGTCTCCCGCTCCGACTTCCGCTTCGACGAGGATGGGAGCGGAGAGATCATTTGGCTGGAGGTCAATACGCAGCCCGGCATGACGCGCACCTCGCTGGTTCCCGAGCTGGCCGCCCTGAATGGGCAGAGCTTTCCGGAGCTGGTGAGCTGGATGGTGGAGGACGCGTCGTGTCGGCGATGACGGGAGCAAGGCGGGTGACGACGGCGCTGGTCGCCGGCCTCGACCATGGGCTCGGCTTCGTCACGCGGCCGCTCGCGCGGTTGATGCCCCGGCGGCTCCGGCGCGTCGCCGACAGGCTAGAACGCAAGCGCAACAAGCCCTTCGGGCAGATCGCCGCCGCGGGCTTTTTGCTCGCCACCGTTTTCTACGGACTGATCATCGGCGGCCAGCTCGGCCGCGTGGGCGACGCGGCTCTTGTGGTCCTCGGTTTCGGAATCGAGCACATCCAGATCGACGGTTTCAAGGAAACGTCGGAGCTCGCCGTCTGGGAGAAGCTCGAGACCAAGGGCTCCTTGCTGGGGTTCGACGTAGCGGAAGCGCAGGAACGCGTCGCCAGGTTGCCCTGGGTGGCGCGGGCGACCGTCAGAAAGTTTTATCCGAGCACGCTGTCCGTGAAGATCGAGGAGCGCCAGGCTTTTGCGCTCTGGCAAGAGGACGGCGAGGTTCAGGTCATCGATGATACGGGCGCATCGATCATTCCCCTTGAGGATTCTCGCTTCAGCAAGCTGCCCTTCATGGTTGGCGAGGGCGCGAACGGAAAAGCGGCCGAGTTCTTCATCGAGATTCTGGCCGAGCCGGAGATTTCCGCCCAGATGCGCGCGGCGGTCCTGGTGGCGGGGCGGCGCTGGGACCTCCATCTGGAGAACGGCGTGACGGTGAAGCTGCCGGAAACGGATATGCGCCGCGCGCTGGCCCAGCTGGTGAAGCTCAATTCGGAGCGGCAGCTCCTGTCGCGCGACGTGGTCGCCGTCGATCTGCGCCTGCCGGATCGGGTGACCGTGCGCCTGCCGGAAGGCCGCACGCTGGAGGAGGTTACCTCCGACAAGGCCGATACGGCGAAGCCCGCCGCGAAGGCGCGCACATGAACGGCCCCACCAAGCGCCCGCCCGCCGGCGTGTCACGCATAAAACCGCTTGGCAATCGCCGCGCGGCGACGGTGAGCGTGCTCGACGTGGGCTCGACCAAGATCTCCTGCCTGATCGCACGGCTGAAGCCGCGCGACGGCGAGGCGCTGCGCCGCCGCACCCATGCGGTGGATGTGCTGGGCTTCGCCTCGACCCGCTCGCGCGGCATCAAGTCGGGCGTCGTCGTCGACCTTGAGGAAGCCGAGCAGGCGATCCGGCTGGCGGTCGACGCGGCGGAGCGCATGGCCGAGATGACGGTCGGCAGCCTGATCGTGAACCTCTCCTGCGGGCGGCTGAAGAGCGAGACCTATGCGGCGAGCGTCAAGGTCGACTGCGAAGTCGCGGAAGCCGACATCCAGCGCGTTCTCGGCGCCGGCGGCGCCCATTCCGTCAGCGACGGGCGGATGGTGCTGCATTCGTTGCCGATCGGCTATTCGCTCGACGGGAGCCGCGGTATCCAGGACCCGACCGGCATGCTGGGCGAGATGCTCGGCGTCGACATGCATGTGGTGACGGCCGACGAGGCGCCGCTCCGGAACCTGGAGCTGGCGATCAACCGCTGCCACCTGGAGGTGGAGACGGTCGTCGCGACGCCCTACGCGGCCGGCCTCGCCACCCTGGTCGATGACGAAGCCCAGCTGGGCGTGGCCTGCATCGATATGGGCGGCGGGACGACGACTTTGTCGATCTTCCACAATGGCGAATTCGTGCATGCCGACGCCATCGCCGTCGGCGGCCAGCACGTGACGCTCGACATCGCGCGCGGGCTGTCCACCAATCTCGCCGATGCGGAGCGCCTCAAGGCGCGCCACGGCTCGGCGCTGCCTTCCAATTCCGACGACACGGACATCCTGACCATTCCGCCGGTCGGCGAGGACGAGCGGGAGCATCCGAACACCGCGCCGCGCG
>JACCSN010000961.1 GCA_013812985.1 Hyphomicrobiales bacterium
GCCGGTCCATTTCAGCCCCACTCGCCAGCAGGCTGTGACGCCAGGACCCCTTCAAGCGAGCTCGACGAGGAGGATGGCGCAGGCGTCCTCTATATCGTCCCGCACCGCCTGGCGGGCTCCTTCATAATCCTTCCGGCCGAGAGCAGCGAAAAGCTGCCGGTGGCGGATATTGGAGGAGCGGTAATTTCCCGACGCGTGCAGCAGGTTGAAGTAAGGGCTGATCTGCAGCCAGAGCGATTCGACCATGCCGAGAAGCGTCGGCGAGCCGGCGGCGCGGTAGACCGTGAAATGGAAGGCGTGGTTGCCGCGCAGAAATTCCTTCGCGTCGCCCGCCGCGACGGCGCGGTCCATCCGCGCCAGCTGCGTTTCCAGCCGCTCGAGATCGGTGCTCGTCGCGTGGTCCGCCGCCCAGCCCGCCGCGGTCCCTTCCAGTTCGCGCCGGACGTTGCGGAGATCGACGAGCCGCTCCACGTTGAGTTTTGGGATTCCCACCGACCGGCCGGAGACCACGTTCAGCGCGTTGGCGGCCGTCAGCCGCTTCAGCGCCTCGCGCACCGGCATGGCGCTGACGCCAAACGCGTCCGCCAGGCTCTGGATGGTGATAAGCTGGCCCGGCGCGATGTCGCCGTCGAGGATCATGTCGCGAATCTGCGTGTAGATGCGCTCCTGGAGCGTGTCGCGCACCAGCGGCATGATGCCGAGCTCGGATCGAAAGGGCGCCGGTTCTGCCATGCGTTTCGCGGGCCGCCTCAAGGAGCGGTTCGGATCACCATAGCGGCGTCCCAACCGCTTGAAATCCGTTTGTCCCGTGATCTATGATCAAACGCAAGAGGCCGATGACCGCTCGAGCGTCATCGCGGAAGGGGAGGAATCATATGAACTGGACACGCAACGCCATGTTGGGCTGCGCGGGAGCGGCCCTCGCCTTTGCCGGCGCCGGCTGGAGCCCGGCCCAGGCGCAGGATCAGAAGCACAAGATATTCCTGAGCATGAGCTACATCGGCAACGATTGGCAGGCCGAGGCGGCCAATATGATCAAGGCCATGGCGGCGCATAAGAGCATGGTCGACAAGGTCGATCTGCAGGTGCAGGTCGCCGGGCCGAACGCGCAGCGCCAGATCCAGCAGATCAACGCCATGGTGCAGGCCGGGGCCGAGGCGATCGTGGTGTTCCCGATTTCCCCGACGGCGCTCAACCAGGTGGTCAAGAGCGCCTGCGACAAAGGCGTGCTGGTCTTCGCCTACGACGCGGAGATCACCGAGCCCTGCGCCTACAATATCGCCATCGATCAGAGCGAGGCGGGCCGGGTGACCGCGGAATGGCTCGTCGAGAAGCTGGGCGGCAAGGGCGACATCGTCGTCCTCACCGGCGTGCCCGGCACCTCCGTCGACACCTTGCGCACCGCAGCGGCGAAAGAGGTGTTCGCCAAGCACCCCGACATCAACATCGTGGCGGAAGCGGTCGGCATGTGGAGCCAGGCGGTCACCCGCACCGAGCTCTCCAAGATCCTCGCCACGCAGAACTGGGACCAGATCGACGGTCTCTGGATGCAGGTCGGCTGCTTCACCGCCAACGCCATGCAGCTGGAGGCGGGCAAGACTGCGGCACAGCTGCTGCCCTGCGCGGGCGAAGGCGCCAATGGCGGGCGCATTCAGATGCTGCCGGCCACTACGGAAGTGGAAGGCGCGGCGTCACCGTACGCCCCGCTCGGCGCGCCGCGCATCTCCTATGCTTCGCCGCCCTATTCCGGCGCGCTCGCCCTAAAGCTCGCGGTTCAGGCGCTGGAAGGCCAGACGGTCGAGAAGAAGATCGTCCTGCCGCTGCCGCTCGTCACCAACGAGACCATCAAGCTCTGCGAGGAAGGGACCTGGGAGGAAATGAAGGCAGGGTGCAACGCCTTCAATCCGTCGCTGGTCAGCAATCCGGGCTGGTTCGCATCGATCTTCTCCGAGCAGACGCCGGAAATCGGGCTGAACGCGGCCCTGGTTGGCCAGCCGGAGACGTGATCCGCCACAGGCGGGGGCGGCCCGGCTGCCCCGCCTGCTTCGATCGATAGGGCTCCGGAAGCTTAGAGCGGAGGCTTCGATGCCGCAGCCGAACGCTGCTCCCGCGATCACCGTGGCCGGCGTGCGAAAGGCCTTCGGGGCGACCGTCGCCGTTGACGATGTCAGCTTCGGGATCGATCCGGGAATGGTGCATGCGCTGCTTGGCGAGAACGGCGCCGGCAAATCCACACTCGTCAAGCTTCTCTCAGGGCTGATCGAACCGGACCGCGGCGAAATCCTGGTATCTGGAAGCCCCGTGCGCCTGCGCACGCCTCGCACGGCTCACGCCAAGGGCATCTATACCGCCTTCCAGGAAATGACGCTCGTTCCAGACCTCACGGTGCTGGACAATATGCTGCTTCCCTATGCGCCGATCGGGCCGACGCGCATGATCAGGCGACGGGCGGCGGCCGAGGCGGTCCGCGCGCATGTGGATCGGCTCGGCTTCTCAGTCGATCTCTGGGCGGAGGTCGGCGGCCTCGATCTCGCCGTCCAGCAGAAGATCGAGATCGCCAAGGCCATCTATCGGAAACCGCGCGTCCTCTTGCTCGACGAGCCGACATCCACCCTTGCGGGGCGCGATGTGGACTGGCTTGGCGACGTCATTGCCCGGTTGAAGGCGGAGGGTGTCACCATCGTCTTCATCTCCCACCGCATGCGCGAGGTGCGCGCCTTTTGCGATCGCCTCACCATCCTGCGCAACGGGCGCCACATCGCCACCGGCGCAGTCGCGGATTTCAGCGATGGGCAGGTGATCGAGATGATCATCGGCCGGTCCATCTCCCAAACATTTCCGCCGCGGCCGCCCGCGAAGCAGGAGCCGGCGCCGGAAGTCCTGGGCGTTCGCGACCTGGCGGCCGGCGAGAGGCTGGAGAGCGCCAGCTTCCAGCTGCACAAGGGCGAGATCCTCGGCGTCGCCGGCTTGCAAGGCATGGGCCAGCTCGATCTCTTCCTCGCCTGCTTCGGCATGACGGAGATCCGCCGCGGCGGAATCTCGGTCGATGGGCGTCCCTGCGCGATCACCTCGCCGCAGGACGCCATCCGGCCGAATATCGGGATCGGCTTCCTGCCGGAGGACCGCAAGACCGAGGCCCTGTTTCTGAAGCTGAACGGCAAGCATAATGTCAGCCTTCCGGTGATCGACCGGTTCAGCGTCGGCGGGCTTGTCCGGAAAAGCCGGGAAGCCGCCGCCGTCGCCGAGGTCTTCG
>JACCSN010000010.1 GCA_013812985.1 Hyphomicrobiales bacterium
CCGGCGAGCCGGGCTCTTTCCTGTTTAGAGACTGAGCCGGATAGCCCCGCCTGCCCCGAATTCAACGCTGGACGGGTGCGCGCGGACGGCTCCAGTAGACGCCATTCCGAGGGGGGTGCCTACGATACAGGTATCCCTTTGGGTGTCGCCGCAACCGGCTATGCCAACGGCCTGGCGCTTGCCAATGACAACCAACGGCGATGTTTATGGATACCGTGCGGAGCGATAGTAGTTGGCGGGCGGTTCGTTCTGTCCAGGCTCTTGTTGAGCCCCTTTAACCGCCGGTTGAAGCTGTTCAGTCGCTGGCTGAACCTTTCTGACCTCGACAATCAGAACCTTAAGAAGTGTGTCGATGCTCTCTAGGAAATGGAGTGAGCGCCGCTCAAATTCGTTCATGGTGCAATCCTCAGTTGGCGAGCGCAAATAACGTGCGACAGGCGCGCTGGCTCCATTGCGTCAGCGCAGCCCCAGCTGCTAGCGATTCGCCATTGGCGCCCGGCAGCCCTCTGTTATTCCTTGTAAGCTGAAGAAACAGGAAGGACCATTCGGGTTTTTTACACGCTTTTCACAAGCGCCCGGAACCTCTCCGATACCCTCTGCCGCCATGGATGCGGCTCCGTTCCGCCCGTGCAGGGCCACGTTCATCGCGCCGATCCGCAGCATGGTCGGGTCGAAGTCGAAGCCGTTGAACAGCTCGGTGTTGAAGCGCTTGCGCAGCCGGTCGTCGCGGAACAGGACCCTGTGATGCTGGCGAAGAAACTCGCCGGCCGCCACCAGGAAGCCGCAGGTGCCGGCGGCTGGATCGCAGATGGTGTCCTCCGGGGTCCGGCTTGGTCAGCTCGACCATGAGCGCGATGATATGACGCGGCCTGCGGAACTGCCCGTTCTGGCCGGCGGTTGCGATCTTGCCGAGCATGTAATCGTAGACGTCGCCCTTGGTGTCGCGGTTGCCCATATCGAGCGCATCAAGCTTCTGCACGACCTTGTCGAGCAGCGCGGGGCTGGGGATCTACAGCCGGGCGTCGCGCATGTGGCGCGCACAGGCCGTGCCGTCCCCGTTGAGGGCACGTAGGAACGGGAAGACGTGCTCGTCGACGACCCGGAACATCTCGCGCGGCTCGAAGCCCTTGAACCGGCTCCAGCGGAGATCCGGTATGGCTCGCCGCGATCGTCCGCGCCCTCCGGGAAGATGCGCCGCTCGACCGGGGTGCCGAGGGTCGTGGCCTTGCGCTCCTCGACTTCCTGCATCTCGTCGAGGCGCTTGATGAAGATAAGGTAGGTGATCTGCTCAATAACTTGGAGCGGATTGGCGATTTCGCCCGACCAGAAATCGTTCCAGATCCCATCGATCTGATTGCGCAACTCACCTGTCAGCATGCCGCCTCCTGCACCAGGTCCCGGGAGGGCCGACGCCGCTGACCCGAGACCAACGCGGCAAGTTTAAACGTCGGGGACTGGCGGCGCGAGCTTGAAGCGTAATCGCCGGGCGAAGCTGGACCTTCGTAGCAGATTGGCGTCACGCGTTAGACCCTATTCGAGCCCGGTGCTTGAGACCAGACCCTCTTATCGTGGGCTCGGATCGAGCCGGTCCTGAGACCGCGCCACAAAGGTCCGCTTTGCGGCGGCGCCCGAATATCCGTTCCTGGCGCGCTCGTTGCAAACCGGTTCCCTCAACGCGGTGCTAACGCCCGCGCTTGCCTCTTCCACTCCACTGGAAACGGTCTGAACAGCCGAGCCATGGTCAGCTCCGGCGAGTGCCGCCCGTCGAGGATGGCCTCTACGATCTCCGGTGCGAGCAGCGTCAGCAGCACCCTGCTCACATATGAGGCGTTGATCCGCTCGGCGGCAGCAAGCTCCTCACAGCTCGCGTACGCTCCGTCCTCCAACAACCTGCGCCAACGGAACGCCCGGGCGAGAGCCTTGACTAGCGTGCTGTCGATCTCGATCCGTTGCGGCGCCCAGGCCGGGGCTCCGTCGGGCGCGACGACCTGCTTCCGCCCTCCCCGCCTGCGGATCGCCAGCGGCACGGACACAGTGACGGCGCGTCGATCCGGGCTGAATTCCGCCTTCATTACGCTGCCCTCCTCACATCCGGTTGCTTGGTCCGGAGATCCTGCACGAGGCTGACCAGCCCCTCCGCCCTGAGCCGGATCGTTGCCGCCTTGCCGGTGATGTCAACCCG
>JACCSN010000158.1 GCA_013812985.1 Hyphomicrobiales bacterium
CGAGCTTCCCTGCTCGCATCGGATCGATCCAACATGTCCGCCACCCGCCGCTGGAGAAAACCATCCTCCCCTCCTACTCCTTCAGACGCACCTCTCATCTGCGGCCTTCTGACTCAGTAAGACTAAGGCTCCGTCCGGAAACAATTACTTCAGGTCCGCGCCGGCATTCGGCCAATCGCCGCGTCCTGACCGAACCATCCGATTCGATTGTTTCCGTGCGGGCCCTAAGGGCCGCTCCTAAGCGGCCCTGTTTATCGATCTGTGAATCTAGAAATCGAATTGCTTTGCCGCGCTTAGAATGAAGCTCACGGTGCATTGCGGCTGGCCGTCGAAGCCCTTTATTTGCCCCTCAACGCTCACCGAGCGCGAGGTTTGCCCGATATCGGATTGCTGTGTGAATTTGATGAAAGTTGTGGATTCCGACACCAGTGTGGTCCCCGAGCCTCCGCTTACGGCTGTCGCCTGCACCTTTTTGAAGGTCGCAGTAAAGAGCCCGTTCGGCAGCCGATGGCCCATAGCGCCACCTTGAGAAAATAAATTCAGGTCGGAGTGAGGCGTGGCGAGCGCTGTATTGCGAGGGCGGAACCGGGCCAGATAACTGAGGCCGACATGGTTTCCCTCCGGGCAAGTTCCGGCTTGAGCGTGTATGGTCAAGCCACCAATAAACTGCACTTCCTCCGCGTTTGCCGGGAGAGCAAGACTGCAAGCAGTCCCTATTATCGCAAGCAGCTTTTTCATGTGAATTCCCCTTCCATTTCTGCCCCAGCGCAGGGAACTGTCATTATCCAGCCCCTAATAGGATGTCCAGCCCTGGGCACGGTATGTCTCAGCTGAAAGTCTGAGCAGCGGTCTTTCTCTGCAACCTCTTCCATGCTCCAAAGCCGATCCGTCACGCCAGCGGCCATCGCCGGGGTAACGCAAAATCGATCGAAGCGCTGCGCCTGCATCTCAGAAAGACATAAATCGCGCCGGGATTGGGCCGTGGGTATTCAGCTACATAAGGCCGGACCTACCGTATGGCGGCGCTTGGTGCATTTGCGCCCGAATGCCGGACATATACGCCGAATTTTGGAATCGAGATCGAGGGGAAGGCCATAGCAATACATGTTTGGAATACTAGCCCTCCCCGTCTGGAGCCGCGTTTGGTTCGCGCTGTGCTTTCACTCTTTGCTGAGCCATATCGGAATGTCGTCAATCCGCCGGACGATTTTGGCGTCCTATGCTTGCGAACGATGCGTCTTATAAGGCTCGGGGACTCCAGCGACATCGCGGGGTTGGGCAGATTTATCGCAGCACGTATTGACGAAATTTTCCGCAGAATTGCCGAGGAGACGCGGGATGCGCCGACTGCCCCTGGTGATCGACCGACACCACCGCCTCCTGGCGAGTAGGTGTATCTAATCGGACATAGGCCAAGGTGGGCGCGGGCCATCACAAGACACGGACAGCCATATTTTTGATCTCCGGGCGGAGCCGCCTGTGCAGGCCTTCGCGCGTGGTGTAGTCGACCTTGGCGCCGAGCCGCTCCTGCAGGAGCTCGTAAACAGCCATGAACTCGCCGAAGCCGAAGCGGCGCGTCGGGTCGGGATCAACGAATACGTCGATGTCGGAGTGAGCCTCACCCGCATCGCGAGCCACCGAGCCGAACAGATAGAGGCCGCCAACGCCACGCGCCCTGATCTCCGGTTCGGCCGCCCGCAGCCGCGCTATGGCTTCGTCCCGACGCATCCCTTCAATCTATGACATGCGGCGCGAAAGCGCCACGCCTGCCGGCCAGTGGCTACTCCGCGGCGTCCGCGCGCGCCTCGCCCGGCAGTCTCGCTTTTCGCCAGTCGCCCTGAATAGGCCCGCCTGCGGAGGCGCGGGAGAACCGCCAACCGGCTGGACTTAGAACTGTTCCAAACTAACTTGGCCGGCATGATTCCCGGATTCCACAACCGCAAGCGCTTCTCCGACCTCTCCGAGCAGGAAATCCTGGCGCTGGCTATCTCGTCGGAGGAGGAGGACGGGCGCATCTACGCCACCTATGCGGAGAAGCTCAGGCCGAATTTTCCCCAGTCC
Organism: Hyphomicrobiales bacterium; assembly: GCA_013812985.1. The sequence continues at coordinate 2,062 of JACCSN010000158.1, forward strand.
GCGCGGATCTTCGACGGCATGGCGGAGGAGGAGGACGGCCACCGCCGGCGGCTCTTCGACATGCATCGCCAAAAGTTCGGCGAGACGATCCCGGTCCTCCGCCGCGAGCATGTGGCCGGCTTCTTCGCCCGCCGGCCCTATTGGCTGGTGAGCAATCTCGGGCTCGACCGCGTCCGCCGCGAGGTCGCGGCGATGGAGGGGGAGGCGCGCAATTTCTACCTGCGCGCCGCCCAGCGCACCTCGGATGCGGGCATCCGCCAGCTTTTGGGCGATCTCGCCGCGGCTGAAGCGGGCCACATCGCGACGGCGGAGAAGCTGGAGGAGCGGCTGCTCGGCGGCCCGGCGCGCGGCAAGGAGGACGCGGCGGCGCACCGGCAGTTCCTGCTCACGTACGTGCAGCCCGGCCTCGCCGGGCTCATGGACGGCTCGGTATCGACGCTGGCGCCGATCTTCGCCGCCGCCTTCGCCACCCAGAGCACCTGGGAGACCTTCCTGGTCGGCCTCGCCGCCTCCATTGGCGCCGGCATCTCGATGGGCCTGACGGAGGCGCTCTCCGACGACGGCGCGCTGACCGGCCGCGGCTCGCCGCTGGCGCGCGGCCTGTCCTGCGGGATCATGACCACCGTCGGCGGGCTTGGCCACGCCCTCCCCTACCTGATCCCGGATTTCTGGACGGCCACGGCCATCGCCGTGCTGGTCGTCTTCATCGAGCTCTGGGCGATCGCCTGGATCCGCTGGCGCTACATGGAGACGCCGTTCCTGCGCGCGACCCTTCAGATCGTGCTGGGCGGCGCGCTGGTCTTCGCCGCGGGCATTCTCATCGGCAACGCCTGATCGGCGGGGCTTGGAAGCGGCAGAGCCGGCCCTAGTTTCCCGGTCCATCCAACAGCCCTGGG
>JACCSN010000035.1 GCA_013812985.1 Hyphomicrobiales bacterium
ATGAAGTGCTCGATGATCCATTTCGGGCTGGTGATGCCGTAATCGGAGCCGAAGATCAGCCGATCGGGCCCCAGGAACCAGAGGAGGTCCATCAGCATGGAGGCGAAATAGCGCGGCCGCGCATGGATAAAGGAAGGAATCAGCGCCAGCCCGCCATAGACGTTCGGCTCCTGCGAAGCGATCCAGCAGAAATCGTCGATGCGCGGCATGCCGCAATGGTCGACGACGAAGTTCAGGTCCGGGAAGGCGGTGGCGACATCGTCCACGTCACGCACGTCGAAGGCGTCCATGTTCAAGGGGTGGATCGTCGGCCCCTTGTGGATGTGGATGATGTCGATTCCGAGGGCGCGGCATTTTTCCATGTAGCGCCCGACGGCGTCATCCCGTAGCGAATAGCCCTTGGACTCGCCGAACCATTCGGCCGTGTAGATCTTGACGCCCTTGAAGCGCCATCTCTCATGGTCGGCTTCGAGCTGATCGAGGCCGCGCTCGCCCTCGCGCGGGTCCATCCGGCCGTTGAGGATGACCCGGTTCGGATAAGCTTCCTTCAGCGCCGCGCACTGGGCGGTGGTGTTGAAGCCGTCGACGTAGAATTCGCGCAGATCCGTCGGCAGCATGATGGCCATGTCGCAATAGCCGTCCTCGAAGAGGTCCTTGCCGGCGCCCTCTACGCCGTAAAGGAGGAACCGCTCCCACGGCCAGCGCTCGCCGGCCGGCGTCATGCTGACATGCCCGCTCCAAAAGCTCTCGATGAAGGTCAGCCCGTAGCGGTTGCGCCGGTTCTGCGAGCGCGCGTCCCAGAGGTGGATATGCCCGTCGATGACGAAGAGGCGTTGGCCTTCCGGTGTGACATACATCGGCGTTCCCTCACATCCTTGGCAGACCTTCGTCCGGTTGCTTCGGCCCGCGACATCGAAGCTAGCATCCGGAGGGCCGCTCCAGTAGACCTCGTCGCGGCATGCCGGATACACACGCAGACGATCTTCGCGAGCATTTTCTCGGCTGGCAATGCCGCATCCGGCAGATCGCCATGCGCCAGGACGGCGGGCGGCCGTCGCCGGGCATGCGGCCGCGGGTTGTCACGGCGGCGGGCCGCGAATTATCGCCGGGGATGACCGTGCTGCTCGCGCCCAGAGAGCCGGCGGAAAGCACGGCGTTCTTCCGTTTTCAGGTGCAAAAATCGCCCGACCCACGCGATGTCTATCAGCGCGGCCTGGCCTTCCTGCAATCGGACTACTTTCAGCAGCCGGAAACATTCAGCGGCCGGGTGACGGCCGTGCTGCCCGCCGGCTCGCCGCTCGCCGCCGCGCTGATCGCGGACGGCGTCTGCGCACTGGAATTCGACCAGTTCCGGCAGTTTTACCGCCTGCCCTGCGGCGTGCATGATCTTGCAGACGGCGATACCGCCCGCGCGGCGACAATCTGGCACAACCGCCTGTTCAATCCGGCGCTGCCGGACGACATCCACGTGCTCAGCTTCCAGCCGGATTGGGCCGCCGCCGAAGCAAGGCCGGGGCCGCCGGCGATCCCTCCGTAGGTGGGCAAAGCGCAGCGTGCCCACCACTGTCAGCGCTCTGGACGCCGCGTGGGCACGCCACCTGCGGCGGCTTTGCCCACCCTACGCACCTACGAACGTCGCGACCGGAGCGTCGGCGCCTCAGGTGCAGAAGATCAGATAGGCGACGACCACCACCGCAACGCCCGCCGCCAACGTAGCGTCCGGCAGCATCCCGGCTTCCGCTCCCCGACCGTCCGCCCGTCCGGCGACAAATCCGCCAGCATCGTCGGCGGGAACACGCCCCTGTCCTGGACGTAGTGCCGGAAGAGGAAGATCGAGGATCACCATGGCGATGGCGATGATGCCCGACATCAACGTGCCCGCCCCCCAGACATCCGCCCCGGCGCCGAGCAGGAAGGCGTTGATGAACGAGAGCGCCACGCCCGCGCCGAGCAGCCAGTTCGGCGCCCGTAGGCCGACCACGCGGCGATGAAGAGCCCGCCGAGGAAGAGCGTCCAGCCGGCCTTGTCCCAGGCCGCCGTCGCCGGATCGGTCCCCGGCGCGAACGGGCTGAAGGCAGCGGTCGCGACATCGCCGGTGACCAGCGGCACGATGCCGATGATGAGCAGCGGCAAGAGCACCGCCACGCCGACGATCGCCTGCACGCGCGCCGTCGACAGGATCCCGCGATGCTGGATGGCGAAGGAGATCAGGATCAGGATCGCGCCGATGAAGAAGGCGGAGTTGATGCGGAGCGTCAGGCCTTCTTTAAGGAAACCAAGGTCCGCAATGGTGATCTGCCAGGTGCGGATCGCCGCCTCCGGCGG
>JACCSN010000059.1 GCA_013812985.1 Hyphomicrobiales bacterium
TCCGCGCTCGACCCGCTGATCCGCGTGCGCCTTCAGGACGAGTTGCTGCAATTGCAGCAAAAGCTCGACCGCACGATCGTCTTCGTCAGCCACGATCTCGACGAGGCGCTGAAGATCGGCTCGCGCATCGCCATCATGGAGGGCGGCGAGATCGTGCAGGTCGGCACGCCGCAGGAAATCGTGCTCAATCCATCGAGCGGCTATGTGCGCGATTTCGTCGCCCATATGAACCCGCTGAACGTGCTGCGCGCGCAGGAGATCATGATCCCCTTCGACGCGCTTCCCCGCGACGGGGCCGCCGGCGCGGCGCGCATCGACGCGGAGCTCACGCTCACCAGAAGCGGGCAAGCGCAGGGCAACGGCGCGGCGGTGCCGCTTGTGCCGCTCTCCGGCCTGGCTGACGCCCCTCGGCGAGCCTGCATCGCGGTCGGCCCGCAGACGCCGCTCCGCGCCTTGATCGATGCGCGGCTGAAACATGCCGGGCCTTTCGTGATTGAGGACGGCGGCATGGTGAGCGGGCTCATCCGCGACGAGGATCTGTTCCGCTGCCTCACGCCGCGACACGACCGCCATTGACAAACTCGGCGAAGGTTTCCTATCTGCCGACCAACGCATTTCCGCGCGGCTTGCCCGCGCGTGGGACGAGAGCCATGAAGGTCAAGAATTCCCTGCGGTCTCTCAGAGCCCGCCACCGCGACAACCGCCTGGTTCGTCGCAAGGGCCGCGTCTACGTCATCAACAAGACGCAGAAGCGCTACAAGGCCCGTCAGGGCTGAGGTTGCCGCGCTATCCAGCGCGCCCGATTCATCGCAATCGTGTTTTGACGGAATGACCGGGGAGCGCTAGCTTTCCGGTCATGACGCGTTTTCTGCATGTGTTTGTTTTCTGCGCCGCGCTCGGCGTCGCTCCGGCTTTCGGCCAGGATGGCGGCAAGAGCGAGCCGCCGAAGCCGCAACCCATCGCCGAGCTCAATCTCGACGAGCTCTTCGGCAAGCTGGCGGAGAGTTCGGGGCCGCGCGCCGGCAAGGCGGTGGAATCGGAGATCCTCAAACGCTTCCACAAGTCCGGCAGCGACACGGCCGATCTCCTCATGTCGTGGGCCGTCCAGGCGATGGAGGGGAAGAAATACCCGCTGGCGCTGGACCTGCTAGATCAGATCGTCGTTCTGAAGCCCGATTTCGCCGAGGCCTGGAACAAGCGCGCCACCGTGCATTACCTTCAGGACGATTACGCCAGCTCGCTCGCCGATATCCGCAACGTGTTGGCCCTGGAGCCTCGCCATTTCGGCGCGTTGTCGGGGCTGGGCCTCATCCTGGAGGAGACCGGCCGCAAAGAGCGGGCCCTGGAGGTGTTCCGCCGCGCGCTGGAGATCAACCCGCTGCTCACCAACCTCAAGGAATCGCTGGAGCGGCTGGAGAAGGAAATCGCCGGCGATTCCATCTGAGCCGCGGGCCGCTGGCCTGTAGGTGGTGACCATCCTCGCCGTTTTGGCTGCGGTCATCGTGGGCCTGTCTGTCTTCTCGCGCGCCGCCGTTTTCGTGATCGACCGGATGTGGCCTCCGAACGGCCGGTTCCTCGAGATCGACGGGTTAAGGCTGCACGTGATTGACCTGCCCGCCGCCTCGACGGCGCCTTCGCTCCTCCTGATCCACGGCGCGAGCGGCAATCTGCGCGAGCCGGTCGCCGCGCTCCGCGATGCGCTCGGCGGCCGGTTTCGCCTGATCGGGATCGACCGGCCCGGCCACGGCCATTCCTCGCGGGGGTCGCGCGAAACGTCCGATCCCGCCCGGCAGGCCGATCTCGTGGCGGCCGCTCTGGATGCGCTCGGCGCCGGGCCCTGCCTTGTCCTTGGCCATTCCTGGGGCGCCGCCGTGGCCGCTTTGCTGGCGGCGCGGCATCCGGATCATGTCAGCGGCCTCGTGCTGGTCGCGCCGGCGACGCATCCGTGGCCTGGCGGCGTGTCAAGGCGGGCGCGGGTCTTCGCGACGCCAGTCCTCGGCCGCATCCTGGCGGAACTCGCGGTCGTGCCGATCGGGCTGCGGCTGATCGGGCCGAGCATTCGATCGATATTCGCGCCGGCCGCCGTTTCGGCCGGCTATTCGGGAACGATCGGAGCGGCGTTGGCGATCCGCCCGAAGAGCTACGTCGCGACCTGCCGCGATATCGTGGATCTCCACGGCCACCTGGTCCGCAGCTCGGCCGCCTACAGCGAAATCCGCGCGCCGGTGGAGATCGTTACCGGGGACACCGACCGGGTGGTGGCGCCGGCGATCCATTCATGGGGTCTCGCGCGCGATATTCCAGGCGCGCGCCTCACCATCCTGGCCGGCGCCGGCCACATGCCGCATTGGTCGCGCACGACCGAGGTGGTCGCCGCGATCGAGCGGGTGAGCGAGGCGGGACGCTATGCCGACCTGGGCGGCGCCGCCGGCAGAGGCGCCGCGATTCCGCGCCAGTCGCACGTTGCTATGTGAGCGAGGCGAAACTCCGCTTCGGCTCAAGAAACCGCTGTGCCGTATAGGGCCCATGGGCTAGCCTGCGGCAGGAGCGAAGGCGGAGGCTGTCCTTCGCCGGCCGGTCCGGGGACCGGGAACGATGCGTCTCGTCGCGAACCTGGTTCATCTCCTCACGGGAGGGCTTGTCCTCGCCTTGGCATGGCTGGCGGCGGCTCTTCTCGTTGCTCCGCTCGCGGCGACCAGGCCGCTCGCCGGGCCATGCCTTCAGCTTGCGTTCCTGTGTCTTTGGCCCCGCGGCAAAGACGTTGTTCGAGAAGAGCGGGTCGAGCTTTTCCAGAAATATGTCCGCACGGGAAAGCGTCCTGACGGAAGCGCTGACAATCTGTTCCCGTATGGGGCTTCCCGGGTTCAGGTTCTGCTTTGGCTTCCCCTGGGCGCTGCGCTTGCATGCGCGCACCTGGCGCACGGGATCATCGTGGCGTTGCCGACCTTCTCCAATCCGTGGCGAACGCGGAGCGCGTCGCTTCTGATCACGGCCGTCTTCCCGCTGGGCTGGCGGGTCGCTCGCCTGGAACAGCTGCGAGCCATGAGAGCCGCCGGCCATCCGGGCCGATGGGCGCGCGCTTCCGACCCGGACGAAACGGATGTCCTCGCTCAGGCATGCGGGCGCATCGCAAAGCCGTTGGCGACCATCGGATGCGCCGGGCTTGTCCTCTGGGCGTCCTCCTCCGCCAATGAGGCGCTGCTTTATTCGCCGACGATCCGGTTCGAATCACCGCAATATCTCCCCGGCTACGCGAGCCGGGTCCGCCCGCGGCCTGGTCCCGCCTTGCTCGTCGTTCACCGCAATCCGCCCGAGGTGGCGGATCAGGGCTGCTTCGGCCCAACGGCCTCCGTTGGGCCGGTGCAGCTGTCGCGCAGCCAAACCGGCTACGCCCTGCCGCTGGGCAGCAGGCAGATGCGAATACCAGCCGGCGCCAGGCTCATCGCCCCGCTTCGAAACGTCCAGCATCTTGCGACGTTTGCCGGTGCGGCGAGACACGCCAAGGCGAAGGGCGCGCCCTGCGTTCCCGCGATCACAGGAAGGATCGCCAGGACGACGCCCTTCGTTAAGGCGCGCGCCCTCGCGGCGCGCCTTACAAGCAAGGCGCCTCCGGAAACCGTTCTGGCGATCTCAGGACGAAGGCTGATCCACTTTGGAGGCGGACAACAAAGCGCTGCGCAATTGCGAAACGTGCTCGGAATTCAACGGATGGCCGGATCGGTTTCGAGCGCCAAGGTTCCTGGCGTGATCCGTCCGGACCAGATCGCGTCTCGGATCGCCAAGGCTTCCGTCTCGTTCGGGAGCCCTGCTTCGAACCCGATCCGGTAGCTCTTCAGACCACCATCACGACGTCGGGGAGCTTGGGCCGGAGCCGGCCGGCGCGATCGGGCTGTGGAGTTCGCCCCCCGCCATCGGGGCGCCGCCGATCTGGCCCGTGATGGCCTTCACGCCCTCGGCGTCCGCGGTCCGGCCGTCCTCGGCGATGCGCCGCGCGCAGTCGCGCGTCGCGGCGAATGCTTCCGCGGCCTGGTCGAGCGGATAGCTGAACGTTTGCGGCTCCAGAGCCACCCCGCGCAGCTGGAGATTGATCCGGCGCCCGCCTTCCATGCGCGCGACGAGGTCTTCCTCGCCGCTCACCTCGAACAAGATGCGCGTGGGCTCCACCGCCTCCACCGGGCGCTTGATCACGCCGGCGCCCTCGACCGGCTCGTCGACGTTGTAATGGAGATAATAGGTCTGGTTGGTGTCCAGCCGCCAGGCTCCGCGATGCAGGCCGAAATCCCAGGTCTCGGGGCGATATGACAGGATGAGCTGGTCGTCGCCGTAGACGCCGAACGCCGTGCAAGTCACCGACGCGCCGGCGCCGAGATCGGTGGTCGTGACGACCCACCGCCCGAATGTGCGCAGTTCACTCACCGGGACAGTCTCGCCGATGTCGGCCGGCAGATCCGGAGCGGCCCCAAATCCCTGCTGTAGAACGCCTTGCGGCGGCGCCTCTCGCCCGGAAATCCCCGCTTGTGCGACCTGCTGGCCGCCGGTGTCGCGACCACGCTCGATGCAGCGCGCGGCCGCTTGCAGCGCCTTGCCGGAGTTCGACAGCTCGAACCCGTATTCCTTGCTCTGAAACAAGATGTTCAGAAGCTTGCCGCGGCGAACCTGACGAAGCAGCGGGTCGTCATCGGGCACCGCCACGCCGATCTGGTCGACATCCAGTGCGACGCCGGCATTCTCCAGGTATTGCTGCCGATCGACCTTGAACTGGATCGGATATTCGGAGCTCTCGGTGAGCGTCCAGCTATCGTGCACGAGGCTGACAATCCAGCCGCCATCGACGTTCTTGACGAAGAACAACGTCGCCCCGTTCTGATATTTGGCGAAGATCGCGCAGCTTGCCAGCCGCCCCGTCTCATCATCCGACAGGGCCAGTCCTGACCAGTCTTCAACAGTGAATTCTTCCAGCACCGCCGCCTGCGCCGCGGCGCCGAGCAAGCAAACGCAAGAGTAGCCAAGACACATCGCCCGACGCATGGCCACCGACTCCGACCGACGAGGCCCATAGAGAAGCGCGTCGGGGGCAGGCCTTCAACTCAATTCGGATCACTCCAACAAGAAAGTTTTGGGCTCGTCGCGAGCCGCTGAAGCCATGCCGCCCTGGCGGGTTCGATCAGCTCAGGAGAGCGCCCGGCTGTCGCCCACCGCGGGACACCGGCTAGACGCCGGAGCTGCCGTCAGGTGCGATGAAGGCGATGCGCAGGAGGTTCGTCGCGCCTGAGGTGCCGAACGGCACGCCGGCGGTGATGATGATGCGCTGCCCGGGCGTGGCGAAGCCCTCATTGGCGGCGATGGCGCAGGCGCGATTCACCATCTCGCCGACATTGTGGGCGTCTTCGGTCACAACGCAATGCAGGCCCCAGACGACGGACAGCCGGCGGGCGGTCCGCCTGACCGGCGACAGCGCGATGACCGGCACGTTGGGGCGCTCGCGCGACGCGCGCAAGCCCGTCGAGCCGGAGGAGGTGAAGCAGACGATCGCGGCGAGCCCCAGCGTATCGGCGATCTGCCGCGCCGACGCGGCGATCGTATCGGCGCCGGTCGATTCGGGGTCCGTGCGCTGGGCATGAATGATCGTCGTGAACAGCTTGTCCTCTTCCACCGCCTCGGCGATGCGGTTCATGGTCTCCACCGCCTCGACGGGAAATTCGCCGGCGGCCGATTCCGCCGACAGCATGACGGCGTCGGCGCCCTCGAAGACCGCGATCGCCATGTCCGACACCTCGGCGCGGGTGGGGACCGGGGCGGCGATCATGCTTTCCAGCATCTGCGTGGCGACCACGACCGGCTTGCCGGCGCGCCGCGCCGTGCGGGTGAGCTGCTTCTGGATGCCGGGAACCCGCTCCAGCGGCAGTTCCACCCCGAGATCGCCGCGCGCCACCATGATGGCGTCGGAGAGGTCGATGATCTCGTCGATGCGCTGCAGCGCCTGCGGCTTCTCGATCTTGGCCATGATGCCCGCCCGGCCGCCGACGAGCTTGCGCGCTTCCGCGATATCATCGGGCCGCTGAATGAAGGAGAGCGCTATCCAGTCCACTTCCTGCTCAAGCGCCGCATGCAAATCCTGGCGATCCTTGTCGGTCAGCGCGCTGGTTCTCAGCGTGGAATCGGGAAGGCTGACGCCTTTGCGGTCGGAGAGCCTGCGGCCCTGCACGACTTCGGTGACGGCGCGGCCGCTTCCGACCTCGACTACCTTCAAGCTGACCCGGCCGTCGTCGAGCAGGATCGTGTGGCCGGCCTCCAGGACGGCGAAGATTTCGGGATGGGGAAGGTGGACACGCTCCATGTCGCCCGGCCTGTCGTCGCTGTCGAGGACAAAGCTCCGCCCCGGTTCCAGCTCGACCGCGTTGCCTTCGAACCGGCCGATCCGCAGTTTTGGCCCTTGCAGATCGACCAAAATGCCGATGGGCCGGTCGTATTTCGTCTCCGTCGCGCGGATCGCCCCGACAAGCTCGCGCATGGCCGCGTGCGAGGTGTGGCTCATATTGATGCGGAAGATGTCCGCACCGGCGCGAAACAGCGCTTCGATGGTGTCTGCGCTGTTGGAGGAAGGTCCGAGGGTGGCGAGGATCTTGATCTTGCGCTTGCGTCTCATCGGCCGCCGATACCCCGGCTCGTGGGCTCGGTCAGCTGGATCGTCCAGCTCTCCTGGTTTCCGGTGTCGACCTCATAGAAACCCGTTCGCTGGTAGCCGCGGGCGACGCAATTGTTCACGCCTTCGATCGTGAACTCCTTCTCGCGCGTGCACAGGAAGGCGCTGTTGCCGCCCCACTCGCCGCCTTCTTCGTAATCGACCGCGTACATATAATAAAAGCGCGATGAGAGCGGACCCACCAGCAAGGTGGCGCAGCTGTCCGCCTCCACGGTCCACCAGCCCTCTGTCATCCAGTCCTGGTCGGCCTTGTAGCCGATGGCGATGCCAACCCGGCTCTGCGTCTTGTTGCAGACGCGCAGATCGGCGAGAGCCGGGGCGGCGAAGAGGGGGGGAACGATCAAAGCGAGGAGGGCTGCAGTCGAACTGCCGCGGAGAAGCGTCATGGCTTCAGCCTTCTCCCCTGGGCTCGTGAGGTCCGATTCCGCAAATTTTATCGCTGTTGCGATTCTGCCTGTCAACGACCACGCAGCGGAAGTCGTTGACGTTCGTGCCCGTAGGCCCGGTGATCAACAAATCCCCCAACGCTGCGAAGAACCCCGTCGCGTCGTTGTTCGCGAGGAAAGCGGCGGCATTGAGGCCCAGGGCGCGAGCCCGCGCCAGCGTGGTCCCATCCGCGAAGGCGCCGGCCGGATCGTCCGGGGCGCCGCCGCCGCCGTCGGCGCCGTCGGTATCGGCGGCCAGCGCGGATATTCCGGGTTCGCCGTCGACCCCGAGCGCCAGCGCCAGCGCATATTCTTGGTTCGGGCCGCCGCGGCCGTCCCCGCGCACCGTGACGGTGAGCTCGCCGCCGGAGAGGAACAGCACCCGCCGGCCGGCGCGGCGCGCGTCGCGGGCCATCGCGCCATGCGCCGCCCCCAGGGCGGACGCTTCGCCTTCCAGAGTGTCGCCAAGCTCCGCCACCTCGTAGCCGGCGGCGCGGCCGAGCTTTGCGGCCGCGGCAAGCGAATCCGCCGGTCGGCCGACGATGCGCAGCTCGGCGTCTGCGAAGACGGGATCGCCGGGCTTCGGCGTCTCGCCGGCGGGTCCGGCGAGCACTGCTTCGACGTGAGCCGGGACATCGATGCGCCATCGCCGCAGCACGGCGATTGCGTCGTCGGCCGTCGTCGGGTCGGGCGCGGTCGGGCCGGAGGCGATGAGCGATGGGTCGTCGGTCGGCACGTCGGAGATGCACAAGGTGAGCGACGGCGCCGGATGAAGAAGCGCCGCGAGCCGCCCGCCCTTGATCCGCGACAGGTGCTTCCGCACGACGTTGATATCCGAGATCGGCGCGCCGGAGGCGAGCAGCTTCCGGGTCAGCGCCTGCTTGTCGGCGATGTCGAGACTTTCGGCCGGCGCCGTCCAGTTGGCCGAGCCGCCGCCGGAGATGAGGACCAGAACAAGATCGTCCGGACCGGCGTCTCGGGCGAGCGCCAGCACGTCGGCGGTTCCATTGAGGCCGGCCGCGTCCGGGACGGGATGGCCGGCCTCGACGAGGCGGATCCGCTGCAGCGGGCGGCCGTGGCCATGGCGGGTGACACAGATGCCGACCAGGCGCTCCGGATCGACGAGGCCGCCACCGAGGTAATGATGTTCGCAGGCTTCCGCCATGTGGGCGCCCGACTTGCCGCAGGCGAGGATCAGCAGCCGGCCGCGAGGCGGCGGTGGCGGGAAATGCGGCGGCAGGCAGATCGCGGGCTGTGCGCGCGCCACGGCCGCGTCGAACATCGCCCGGCAGAGGTCGCGCGGATTCACGGCGTCCGCCGCGGCCTGGCAACCGCGATCCCGGCGAAGATGGCGGCCGCGCCGAGCGCTTGGGA
>JACCSN010000074.1 GCA_013812985.1 Hyphomicrobiales bacterium
GGTGTGAGCGAAGGTGCCGCCGCGCTCGCCGGTGCCCTCGCCGAAATAGAGGATGTGCGGATCGCGCCGCATCTCCTCCGCGATGCCGTCGCGGACGGCGTCGAGCCAGCTCGTGACCGGGCCGCCGGAAGCTGCCAGGGCGGCGAGCGCCGCCGGCGGGTTCAGCGGCTCGGCGAAGACATGATGGAAAGTCGTGGCTGGATCAGGCTCCGGCGAGTTGCGGGCAAAGGCGAGCGCCTCCTGCACTACCGCGTCGACGCGGGCGTCGACCGCATCGAGTTCCTGGATCGATGCAACACCGAACTCGTCGACAAGCCGGTTGCGGAAGGAGGTGATCGGGTCGCGCTGCGCCCATTCGTCGACTTCCGCCTGGGTGCGGTAGGCGCCGACCACCGGGTCGCCTTCGTGATGACCGACCGTGCGGTAGGTCTTTGCCTCGATGAGGGTCGGACCCTCGCCGCGCCGCGCCCGGGTCACCGCGTCCCGCATCGCCTCCCAGACGGCGATCACGTCGTTCCCGTCGACGGCCACGCCCGGAATGCCATAGGCGGAGGCCCGCGTCGCGATCTCGGGATTGAGCGTCGCCATCTTGAGCGGCGTGGCGGTGGCGTAAAGGTTGTTCTCGCAGACGAACACGGCCGGGGCCTTCTGAACGCCGCCGAAATTCAGCGATTCGTGGAAGCCGGCGTGGCTTGTTGCGCCGTCGCCGAAGAAGGCGACGCCGACCTCGTCACGGCCTTGCGCGCGGGCGCTCATGCCGACGCCGACGGCGTGGCTGATGCCGGCGGCGACGATGCCGTTGGTCCCGAACAGCCCGACCGAACGGTCGTAGAGGTGCATGGTGCCGCCGCGGCCGCCGCAGCAGCCGTCGCGCTTACCGAACAGCTCCGCCATCAGGATCTTCGGATCCATCCCCTTGGCCAGCGCATGGCCGTGGCCACGATGGGTGGAGGTGATCCAGTCGGTCGGCCGCAGGTGCGCGCAGACCCCGACGGCCGTCGCCTCCTCGCCGATGTAGAGGTGAAGGAAGCCGGGCGTCTCGCCCTTGCGGCAGGCCGTCTGCGCCACCGTCTCGAACCGGCGCAAGAGGACCATGTCCTCGTAGAGGCTTAGGAGGACAGCGGCGTCGAACTGCGAAGCGGAATGGTGGGCTTCGAAGCGGTGAACAGCCTTAGCGGGTGGGGACATCGCATTCCTCTGCCTGACGCGCAAACCTAATTAGCGGGACTCGCTGTCGGGCGACATTATAACAGCATCATCTTAGCGGGCGTGATGACCGTCGCCAAGGGCATGCGGGGCGCGGCGGGATCGAGCACCGGGGTTCCCTGCCCGCTGCGACCAGGAGCGCCGCCGCTGAATTCAGATCGTAACATTTCCCGAGATGCGACGGAGGAGAAGCAGGCGGCGGCAACGCCAGGGCGCCTCGAATCCGCAAACCCGCTCGAATCCGCGATTTCGTTGTTGATCTGGAACGACTTGCTGAATGCAAGATCTTAAAGCCGTGGCTCCGGCGGATACGCAGTCAAACATTTACGATGCATTAACCAGGCGTGTTCACCTTGGAGCCTCTTCCCTACCACTGATCCCTCAACGAGGAGCGACGGCGTGAAGACCTCAAACCAGAAAACCCACCGCTTCGAGGCCGGGCCGGAGTTCCCGGAACGGCTCGCCAGCTTCATCACATTCTGCACTTTCGGCATTTTGATCGCCGGGATATCCGTTTCCGCCTTGGCTCTGCTTTAGCAGGAGCTAGGTGCGAGCCCGCCCGCGGGCTCGTCGCGGCGACGCCGCTTGACCTACGGCGCGTTTCGGCGTGCTTTCCAATCTCCCCATCGCGAAGCCAAGGCGGCTCCGCCTCCCTCGCGCAGTCTTGAAGCGGCTCGGCACTCGACCCATATCCAAGGAGCCGCCGGGCAGCTCATGCAGGGTCCGGCCAAGCGAAGTCGCTTCTGAATGAGGGCTTTGCGTGAATGACGCGTGCAACTCCTTTCTCAAGCCCGTTGCTCTTGGGCTTCGATGAGATCGAACGGTTGCTCGACCGGGTCTCCAAAACGGCCGACGGCTATCCGCCCTACAATATCGAGCGGATCGCGGCGGGAGCCGAGAGCGCCATCCACCTCAGGATTACCCTGGCGGTAGCTGGTTTCGGCGAGAACGACATCGAGGTCACGGTGGAGGAGAACGAGCTGACCGTAAGCGGCCGGCAGAACGAGGAGGCGGGCCGGGATTACCTTCACAGGGGTATCGCGGCGCGACAGTTCCAGCGCACTTTCGTGCTGGCCGACGGCATGGAGGTCACCGGCGCCGAGATGAAGGACGGCCTGCTCGCTCTTGAGCTGGTCCGGCCGGAGCCGGAGCGCACGATGCGCAAGGTGCCGATCTTATCCCGCGACTGAAGAGCCTAGATTGGAGTACGTCATGACGCAGAATGAGCTCATCAAGACCATGCCGCGGGACGCTTTCGCTCGGCTCGGAGGCGGCGAGATCGCCTATCTGAGGCCGGTGCTTTCCGAAGAGGTGCACGTCCTGTTCCCGCAGGCGCCGCAGCTGTCGCCGGGGATGAAGCTCTGGGCTCTGCTCTCGGCCGAGGGCCAGCCCATCATGCTGACGGATTCAAAAGCCGCCGCGATCGCCAATGCGCACGAGCACAGCCTGGTCGCGGTCAGCGTGCATTGAGGGGCGCCTGACGCAGGCCGGGGTTTGGTCATGCGAGAACCATGCCGGGCCGCAGCGGCCCCGCTTCATTCTGCTGGCGCCCGATCTCCCAGCCCATCATCCCCGTCCCGTAGCTCGGCCCGCCAGGCGCCTGAAATGCGTGAAGGGACGGCTATGCCGCGTGGGAGGTGGCGGCCGGGCTGATCAGGATTTGGTGGATTTCGGATCTGTCCCGCGCCAGGCGCAGCTTCTGGGCCACGGCGGAGTCACGCAGCACGCGCGCGATGCGGGCGAGCGCCTTCAGATGGTCGGCGCCGGCGGTTGCTGGGGCGAGCAGCAGGAAGACGAGGTCGACCGGCTGGTCGTCAAGCGAGTCGAATTCAACGGGCCGGGCAAGCCGCGCGAAGACGCCGACAAGCTTCTCCACAGCCCCGAGCTTTCCATGCGGGATCGCCACGCCGTGTCCCACGCCGGTGGAGCCCAGGCGCTCACGCTGCAGGACCGTGTCGAATATCTCGCGCTCCGTCAGCCCGGTCAGCCCAGCCGCCGCCTCGCAAACCTCCTGAAGCACCTGCTTCTTGCTTTGCACATGGACCGACGGCAATACGGCTTCGGGTTTCAGGAGATCGCTGAGGTCCATCGGGATACCTTGTTGAGCGCCGGGAGGCTGGCGCCGCCAAGTCGGCGACTCGCGCCGCCGCCTCTTTGGACGCAGTCGCCGGCCGCGGTCTCAGCCCGGCCAAGCAAGGCGCAACCGCGCCCGTTCACGAGATTGCTCTGGTCGGGTTGTCCGCCCGGGTTTGCCCATCGTCCGGTAGGAGGAGCGCTGAACGTCCCCATCATCTAGGGTTCCGCCGGATATCCTCAACGTCATTCGTGCGTTTGCTGGCCGGACCTTCCCGCGGGCGGTCATGTATGCCCGCGGCCTCGCCAAGTCAAACCATATCGGCGGTTGTGGAGCTAAGCCGGCTAGCGGTCAGGAAGCAGCGCGAAGGCGCTTATCGCGGCGCCGTTCGACCGAGGAGCCGATACGCATCGCCTCACGATACTTCGCCACGGTCCGGCGGGCGATTTCGATGCCTTCGCGGGAGAGCAGCGCCACGATGGCGTCATCCGACAGGACCGCTTCCGCCGGCTCAGTCTGGACAAGCTGGCGGATCCGGTGCTTTACCGATTCGGCGGAATGGGCTTCCCCGCCGGCGCTTGCCGGGATCGAGCCGGTGAAAAAATAGCGGAACTCGAAGATGCCGCGCGGCGTGGCGATCGACTTGTTCGCGGCGGCTCGGCTGACGGTGGATTCATGGATGCCGAGCGCATCAGCCACCATCCTCAGATTGAGGGGCCTGAGATAGGCCACCCCGTCTTCGAGGAAGCCCTCCTGACGACGCACGATCTCGGAGGCGACGTTCAGCACCGTGCGGGCGCGCTGGTCGAGGCTCTTCTCCAGCCAGCTCGCTTTCTGCAGGCAGTCGGTCAGAAATCGTTTCTCCCCGTCGCGAGGCGATCGGGACGAAAGCTGCGCATGGTAGATCCGGTTGACGATCAGGCGGGGCAGCGCCGCCTCGTTGAGCTCCACGATCCAGCCGCCGCCGGGGGCACGGCGAACGAAGACGTCCGGAACGACGACCTGGATGGGCTCGGCGGAAAAGGCGAGGCCGGGCTTGGGATCGAGAGCACGGATTTCCCCGATCATGTCATCGAGATCCGCGCGGTCGACGCCGCAGATCGCACACAGGCCGGCGCGCTCCCCGGCCGCCAGTCGCTCCAGATTGTGCAGAAGCGCCTGCATGGCCGGATCGAGCCGGTTGCGTTCGGCCAGCTGCAAGGCAAGGCACTCGGCAAGCGAGCGCGCGAACAGGCCGGTCGGAGCGAGCTCCTGGCAGCGCAAGAGCACGCGCTCGACCGCGTCCGCGGGCGCGCCGAGCCGGGCGGCCAGGCTGTCCAATGTGACCATGAGGTACCCCGCCTCGTCGAGGCTGGCGAGGAGACTCTGCGCGATCATCCGCTCGGCGGGCGCGTGCGCGAAAGCCGCATCGATCCGGCGCTCCAGGAGCTCGGGCAGGCTTTCATCTGCGGCAAGGTTCAAGTCGAGCTCGAACTCACCGTCTGGCCGGGATGGCGCGCCAAGGCCCGAAGGACCGGACACCATCCAGGCTGCGGGCTCGGAACCGTCAGGCAGGAATCCGGCGAACTCCGGCTCGATGTCCGCCACTTCATCCGCCTGATCGAGGACAGCGCCAGAGGCGGAGAGTTCGGCATCGCTCGGCTCCTCACCGGCGGCCGGGTCGGCCTCTTCATCTTCGGCAAGCAGCGGATTGGCTTCCAGCTCGGCGGAAACGAAGCGCTCCAGCTCCA
>JACCSN010000079.1 GCA_013812985.1 Hyphomicrobiales bacterium
CCCACGAACACACCGGTCTTTGGTTCAATCAGCCACCGCGTCAATTCGCCACGCAGGCTCGGGGAGACCCGTTCCAGCATCATCACGACCATGCCTCCTCACCTCCTTGCTGATCGGCCCAGTTGACGCCGCCAGCAACCTCCCGCCCCCCCGGCTCCCACAACCCGCTTGGCAATGCCTGATCGGCGTCAAAGTCGCCATCCGTGGTCTCATCCACTGGCCCGCCCGCCGCCAGCGCCCGCTCAAGGTCGGGAATGATGCGCTCCAGTAACCGCCCCTGATGAAACGTATCTCGGCACAACAGGCGCACACGGCGCTCCAAATCTGTTGTCCCCGTTGCGGCCGCCGCAAACGCCGTGGGAATCGCGAGGTCGGCCTTGTAGAGATCGGCGACGTCGTAGACAAAGGACAACTGCTTCCCGGTATGAATGAACCCGAGCGCGGGCGAAAATCCAGCCGACACGATCGCGGCATGGCAAATGCCATAGAGGCAACTGTTCGCACTCGAAAGCGCGCGGTTGACCGGATCCGCATCTGCCCAGCGACCCCGGTTGTACGAGCGGCCACTCCACGGCACACCCGTGTCACGACTTGCTCGTGCATATGCCTCGCGTACCCGAATGCCTTCTTTTCCCCGAATCTGACGAATCGTGAGCTCCGCCTCCAATCCCTCCGGGAACCGAATCTCATATAACCGCCGCACGACGCGCAGTCGCCGCGCTGGTGATGCCCAAAGACGCGCCTGACGTAGGAGATTGCGTGCAGACCGCGTTTCGCCCATCCCTTGCGCGTAGAAGCGCACCCCTTCCTGACCAGTCCAGATCACCAAACACCCGTTGTCTGCCAGCGCCCGAATCGCGGCATGGGTAATGGTTGTTCCTGGCCCCAGAAGGAGTGTCGACAGCGCGGCGCATGGGACAGGCACTTTTCCCCGCGCGTCGTGAATGGCAATCGCCTTGGCCTCTTGATCGATCCGGGCGTGTTCGATGTAGAGATAGCTCAGGCTGTCGCGGACCTTTGGCAAGAGATGCAAGTCCTGCATGGTCTACCCCCGATCTGGCGCTACCGACAACAATCCAAATCCGAATGCCTTTCCAGACCCAATGCCAGCCCCTAACGCCTGGCGAAAGCGGTCGGCTTCGACGATCTGCAGCCGCCCCTCATACACGACCGATCCAAAGCTCATCTGCCCGGCACCAGCGTTCGAGCTCGCACCGTCGGTTCTTGCCCGACGGCCGCTGCGGACGCCCTCCGGCACGACGCTGAGGTCGGGGACATCGGCATTGGCCGCCAGGGGAGGAAGCGCAAATCCGCTCTGCTCACCTTTGCGGTGGAGCCAAGCGATTTGGTCCGATTCGCGGCGGAGATCGACACGCTTGCCGGGCGGTATCGCCAAGCGGCGGGTTGGGTTGGCGCGGAGCCGGAAGCGCAGCACCATCCCGTCCGTCAGTGCGGCAAATGCCGCCGCCACCGATTTGCAGGCTGGATTTTCCTGGTCGCCGTCGGCGGCAAGGAGGGAGGAATCAGCGATGCTGATTTGCCAATTCGGCTCGATCCGAGACTGCACCAGCAAGATCGGGATACCCGAACGGGGGTCAATATCGAGGCGATAGAGCACCCCAAAATACGCCCGGGCATCCGCGCCCGGATTCGTGGCCGGAAATGCCGCCAGCACCCGACGGTGCAGCGCATGACAATCGGCAAGATCGCGCTGTACCTGCCGATGCCGTGGGTTCAGTGCGAGGCGGGAAAGGTACATTAGCTCGCCTCCTGGTCAGCCACGGATGGAAGAGGCGACCGAAACTCAGTCACGACGGAGCGCAGCGTGAAGCGGCGGGTGGCAAACGCCGCACCAACCGGCTGATCGGTCCGCTGATCCGGACTGCTTCCCGGCGGAACCTCCAAGACAAATCGCGTCGGCTGCTGGGAGCGCCACGGCGCTTTCGTCAACGCGGTGGCGAGATCAAAACCGAGCCGCAATCCGCCACCCGGCAGCGCCACCGGCTCACCTGGCGGAAAGGCCTTGCGGCCGAGACAAAGCGGCCAGACGGGCCGCGCCACCGCGCGATCGAGCGTTTCCAGGAACGCACCATCGGTGCTTTCGAGCCCAACCAAGAACGACGCGTCGGCAAGATAGGCGCGCCGCGAGACAACCGTCTCCGGCGTGCTTCGGTTTGCCTTTGCCACACCGTATGGCCGACCACGAAAGTTTCCACCCCCGGCAGTCTGATAATCAACCAGTAGGGTTCCCTCTTGGTCGACGCGCACCCCCAACCCGAGTTCAGCCAAATCATCGACCGGCTCCGTTCGCGGCCGGCCCAGTGCCGCGCACAGCAATCCAACCACGCCACTTTTCGATGGCTCCCGCCCCGCATCGCGGTCCGAAAACCGGCTTTGCGTGCTCCAGGCCTGCATCGGTCCCGCCAAACGCAACAGCAAGGTATTCATGCCTGTAACTCACTGGGCACCGTGAACACCGCTGCCGCATCAATCCGGTTGATCAGCTCCTCGACCGTGCCAACATGCGCGTCGCGGAGTGGTGCAATCTCAGTGGGCTCCAGGGACACGGCCGCTGTCGTCACAATGCCAGTCTGGCCATACATGGCCGTCAATTGCGCCCAATACGCGGCCAGCACCGAGATGGAACTGGCAACCAATCCATCTCCCCCGGACCGGACCGGATTGACGAACGCGTTGGCCAATGACCAGAGACCGCGCTCCCGGGCCACGGCAAAGACGAACGAGGGGGGATTTTGCGCCGCCATACTGTTCTGCTTCCCGGTCGGGACGGCACTGATCGCGGCGCGGAGAAATGCTGTGAGCGTGCGGCGCGCTAGTTCCTCGTCGTCGCCAAGATTTGTCATCAACTGACTGAGGTCGACGTTAGTGTAGCGATAGAAGCAGGCCGAGTTGAACTCAACCGTCCCCAACATGTCCGCACCCGACGTATCCTCGGGTCGCAGGTCATCGACGGCGGTGTAAAAATCAAACTCCATACTCGCCCGATTTGTGGAGAGGGCGTGAGCGACCTGGCACGCGGCATCCACGTTCAGCCGGGGCAAGTCGGCGAGCATGCGGCCGAAGAGCGCTAAATCAGCCGCCTTTCCTCCATCGAGCGCCGAGAGCGTTGCCGCCTGAACCTCACGCGGAACCTCTGCTTTACCGCGCCGCTTTGCTTCCCTGGCAGTGCTTCGTCCACGCGTCGGTGGCTCGTCCCCTCCTGTCTCCGGTACATCAGCGGTGGCCTTGCTCAGCACATCCCAGTGCTCTTCACACAACGCGGCGATCCGGGTGAGTTCGTCCCGTCCAAGGAAGAGCAAGTACTGTGTTTTTCCGTCACTTTCTACAGAGAGTCCAATGCCCCGAAGCAACGCTTCAACGACTGCTCGTGCTTCTCCCTCCGACTTACCCGCGACGACCAGCCGTTGTGCGATCTCGTCGACCACACGCTTGGTCCGCTCGGCGAGATGTTCTCTCGGCAACAGCCGCTCTTGCGCAAACGAAGTCCGGATCGCCCGCTTCAAACACTGGCTGGAAATACGCGCCCGGCGATGGCCACCAAACTCACAGTCCTTCGGCGCTCCGGTGTCATCTCGGTTGAGATTCGACGGTGCGAAGTTTTGGATCAAGTGCAGCTCGACAAACATGGCGTCCTTCCCGTCATCTAGCGACTCGCCTCGGTGTTGCCGTGTTAGGTCGTGTCTGGACCGACAGCCTCGTTCGGTGCCGTTGCCGCGTCACTGGTGCCGCGCCAGAAGTCTCGCGCCCAAGCCCGCTGCACCGAACGGCTGGGAACGTTCCAATCTTGAACATCCCGCAGCAACTGCGACCAGTCGATTGGTCGATCGTGAGCCTTCAGCAGTGCAACCGCGTGGCGCAAGTGCTCTGGCAGATCGTCGCGATGCGCGTT
>JACCSN010000102.1 GCA_013812985.1 Hyphomicrobiales bacterium
CTCTTACCTCCCGCCGAAGCCCTTGCGGACATCGGCGGGCCCTAGCCGCGAGCACACCGGCGGCGCGCATTGCCTTCTTGCGAAGGGTAGGATGCGCGCGGGCGACCCCTCCGGGGCGTACCGCGGCGGGTTCCGGACCCGCGCCACGGCGCCGCCCGCTGCTCCCAAACGGTTCCGGTGGCCATCCGGTCCCTCACGAGCAGCGGTTTGGGGATGATACGGGAGGTTTTTGGAGCGGGGATAGATTTCTTCTCGGCGCGAGAGGCGGGCGCGATTTTTATCCCCGCAAGGCAGGGCAAACCGCATCGGACTGCAGGCGCCTTTCCTCTCCCGGGACGGGAGAGGTCGGGTCGCGAAATCGGGTGAGGGTGGCGGGCGGGGGGCGCGGCGGAACCACCCTCACCCGGCTCCGAGTTTTTGCTCGGACTTGGCCTCTCCCGTCCCGGGAGAGGCGGCGCTTATCGTCCGCATGCGATTGCCGAAGACACGACCCCGTGTGCCCGGTCGGGTTAGTCTAGGGGGGTGTCCCGCCTGCACGCGCTGACCCGATGGGCAAGGAAGCTTCCGGTAGCTATATTGGTCCAATGCGCCGTATCGGCCTAAATCCTGAAGTATAAGCTCAGCGCATATGTCCGTGCCGCCGCGGCAGGCGAAACCGTGCTGGCGACGGATCGGGATCGCGTCGTGGCCGACATCGGGCGGCCGTTGGCGATCAGAGGGGTCCCGCGTGCGGACGAGCGCTTCGCCGAAGCGGTGCGCGGGCTGGATCAGCCCCGCGCCGCTCGCCGGCGGCGGAAACGCTACCCGCCAGCTCGGCGCCGCGGTTTGCCGGCCTGAGGGAGGAAGCTGGCCGCGACCGAGCGGAACGGTAATCACTGTCGACACTTCGGTCGCTCTCGCCTATTTCCTTGGCCGAGCACGAATGCATCCCGCATCTTTTGGGAGGAGCCGCTCCGACGCGGTGGTTTGTTCCTGTAGACTACTGACCCCGATCAAAGCGGCGGATAAAGCTAGCGATCTCGGAAGGTGGGACTTCAGTCAGTTGAGCGCCGTGCCTAACGTAAAATAGATCTGCGTAACTGCTGGGGTCAGCTTGGCCCTCCACCTCGAACACATAAACAGTCTTATCATAATAGCGAACAGACTTAAGGTGACGCGCCACAAAATCGCGTAAATCAGCGGACATCTGAGATTTTCGGACTCTGTCTACAATGAGTTGGAACAGCTGATCGAGGTTCTTTCCCAAAGCTGCTGCTTCGTGCTCTACCCCAAGTATTTTGAACCCCTCATAAGGACGGGGGGTAGCTGTGAAATAATTCCTTGATCGAACAGGGCTTTCGTTCTGGCCATGGTGTTTAGATCGAAGTAGCAACGCCGCACGGGGTATTCGTTCTCGATAAACGACATGACGGCATTAAGGCGCTGCATTCCGTCGATCAGTTCTAACGTATTAGTATCAGATGTTCTATCTTCGGCCAGTAAAATAATCGGGACCGGGTAGCCACGGAGAATCGAATCAATAAAGTTGACCTTCTCGTCTAACGTCCAAATCAGCTATCCTCTGATAGCGTCGATTAACTAGATAGCGCTCATCGCGATATACGCCATAAGAGCGCTCGATCGACTCCCCACGAACCGTGAGTTCCTGCTGGTTGTCGATCTCAGCCAAGGTGCCTACTCCGCCACCACTGCCGAATTATACGCATACGTCTTCCACGTCGGCGCGTAATCCGCATCCGCTTGGCGCCCCCAAGTCTCCCAGCGCTTCCGCTCGCCGCGCCCGAACAGCTCCAGATACGGGCCCTCGCTGCACGATTCGATCAGCGCGTATTGCTCGTCGGGTTTTCGGCTGTGCTCGCGCTTGCGGGTTTCTATCATGTTGACCTGGCTGCGGCCGGGCGGGAGCGTGCGGGCGTTCTTGCCGCGCACGCCGAACAGGATCATCTCGGTGACGTTGCGGAAATAGAAACCGACGCCGCGGCCGTCGGAGCCGCCGTCCTTGCGCACCTTGTGCCAGACGAGGTTCGACTTGTAGCCAAAACCCCAGTCCGCCATCACGCGCAGGCCCTCCGGCAGGAGCGCGTTCGGCACCCAGAGATAGAGGTGCGCCGGCTCCGCCGCGATCCCCTCCACCGGGAGGGCGCAGATGTCGTCCAGCGTCATGGTCTCGTAGCGCGCCAGCCGCCGGTGCTCGGGCGCGACCTTGCCGGTGCGGTTCTGGAAC
>JACCSN010000170.1 GCA_013812985.1 Hyphomicrobiales bacterium
CTCGCCGAGATCGACCGCTATGCCGAGGACATGGGCATCAACATTTGGACGCAGTCAAGCAACGCGTGATGTCTTCGCCGATCGCGATTTCAGAGAACGTTCGGTTTGAGACTGGGTCAGGAGATAAATGATGTATTGATTCAGGCTGACGCTCTCCGCGACAGCAGACGCTGCGAGCTTGGAATGCAGGGCCTTCGGCATGCGAAGAAGCAGCTTGCCGCTATGCGGTGATTGCTCCACCGGCTTTGATGGATCGGGAATCGAGTTTCCGGCTTCGGTCGCGGCTTTGATCCAAGCGCGAATGGCGTTTTGCAGTTCGTTGATGGCCTCCTGCTGGGACTCCCCGAACGCGGAGCAGCCGGGCAGATCCACGGCGACAGCCACAAACCCCTCGTCCTGGTCAGTCCAGAAAACTTGAGCTGGATAGCGGGCGGCGTCAGTCACAAGTCACCTTCGTATTTGTCGATCATCTCGATCAGCTGCCTGGCTTGATAGGGCTTTATCTTTCCGTGATGGTTCTGAAAGTTGAGGCCTATCGGCTCGCCCGGACGAGAGAACGCCCGATGCGAGCCCTCGCCGCCCTCGCCAGTAAACCCAAGCCATCGAGCAACCTTGCAGGCGTCATCGAACCGAACGCCCCTCGGGTTGTTCCGGATCGCCTCGATCAGCTTCTCGCGCCGGACCAAAGTTAGTGATACTGCCGATGGTATCCTATCGGCGCGTTACATACTCGCAGTTGGCGCACTCGGCAAGGGGAGAATCCGGCCCGCCGCCCAATGCGTTCTCGCTAAACGGCATCAATCCGCACCGAGCAGCCGGGACGCGCGTCAAAGCCTCACGATCTCCCCCGTCCGCACAGATTCATCCGCGGCCAGAACGATCCTGAGGCTCTTCACCCCGTCCTGCATGTGGCCGGAGAGATCGAGATCCTCGTCGATCGCTTTGAGGAGGTAGCGCTGCTCGCGTTCGCAGAGCGCGTCGTGGTCAGGCTCGTCGGTCATGTCGATGCGCTCGTCGGGCCTCGACCCATCGGCATGGTGCCTGAGGATCTGGTTGGTCCTGGTGTGGGTGTTCATGTCGTCCGACTTGACGGCGCCGCCGCCGGATTCCGCCATGACGATGGAGACCGAGCCCTTGGGGCCGATCACGTCCTTCACGAAAAAGGCCGTCTCGCTCATCATCGGCCCCCAGCCGGCCTCGTACCAGCCGATCGAGCCGTCGTCGAAGGCGACCTGCAGCATGCCGTAATTGTAGGTCGACGCCTCGTCGGTGAGCCGCGCCCCGAGGGCGTGGACCTTGATCGGCCTGGCCGGCGTCATCTGGCACATCACGTCGAGGTAATGGACGCCGCAATCGACGATCGGCGACATGGACTGCATGAGCCGCTTGTGCGTCTCCCACGTGGCGCCGCTCGATTGCTGGTTCAGGTTCATGCGGAACACCAGCGGCGTGCCGAGCTCCCTGGCGATCTCGATGAAGCGGATCCAGGAGGGGTGCTGGCGGAGGATGTAGCCGATCACCAGTTTTCGGCCGGTGCGCTTCGCCGTATCGACGACCGCCTGGGCGCTCTCCACGGTCTCGGCGAGCGGCTTTTCCACGAAGACATGGGCGCCCGCTTCCATCGCCTTGATGGCGTAATCGGCATGCGTGTCGGGGAGCGTGTTGACCGAGACCACGTCCGGCTTCAGCTCGGCCAGAGCGTCTTCGTAAGCGGAAAAACGCCGGGCGCCCCGCAGCGCTTCGGGCAGCTTTTTGTCGTGGATACGGCGGTCGCAGACGCCAATGACGTCGAAACCGGGAATGCGCGCATAGGCGAGCGCATGCGATTGTCCCATATTGCCGAGCCCGACCACCAGAACCCGCTTCCTCGCCATCGTCTCCTCCCGACCCCCGCTCGGTTTTAAGCGCGAGATGGCTCAGCCGAGCCGAGCGTCGTAATCCGAAGCCTGGGTTTCAGCTCCGATCGCGGCGAGCAGCCAATCGCGAAAGGCGCGGATCTTGGGCGACCGCCGGCGCGCTTTCGGGTAGACGAGCCAGTAGCTCTGCGGCGATGCTCGCACCAGCGGGAACGGCTGCACCAGGCGCCCGGCAGCCAGTTCGTCCCGGAAGAAGGCGGGCGTCAGGATGGCGACGCCATGGCCGGCAAGTGCCCCGCTCCCCGCGAGTTGCTGGTGCTGGAGGCGCATTTCGGGGCGCCTCGACAGGTCCGGCGCCTCGACCCCAGCCGCGTTGAACCATTCGATCCACCACACGTCGGTCGGATCGAGGAGAGGCAAGGTAAGCAGATCGGCAGGCTTCTTGAGCGGCGCGGCGGCGTGGGCGAGCAATTTTGGGCTGAGCATGGGCGTGTAGGCGATGGCAAAGAGGTGGTGCGCGGCGAGCCCCGGCCACTCTCCGCCTCCCGTCCGGATGCCAACGTCGAATTCCGCGCGGGCGAAATTGACGATTTCGACGGAAACATCGAGCTTCACCGCAATGGCCGGATGGGCGAGCTGGAAGGCTCCCAGCCGCGGGACCAGCCAGTTGGAGGCGAACGTCTGAAGCGTGGTGATGCTGAGGATCTCGCTTTCCTTGTCGCTCAGCTCTTCAAAGGCGGCGTTCAGCCGGCCGAACGCGTCGGTCACCGCTGGCGCCAAACGCTGTCCCGCTTCCGAGAGGGTGACGCCCCGCGAGCCGCGCAGAAACAGCTGCCTGCCGAGCCGATCTTCCAGCATCTTGATCTGATAGCTCATCGCCGCCTGCGTCATCCCCAGCTCCACCGCCGCGCGCGTAAATGAGCCGTGGCGGGCGGCGGCTTCGAAGCAGCGGACCGCGGCGAGTGGGGGGAGGACGAGCTCAGCCATAAGCAGCCCTTATGCTACCCCCTTGAGCATTGGTTGGAAAGGCCGGCCCGCAGCGCGCAGATAGAGCGCAGGCCATAAGCTGAGGAGCGGACCAATGAGCGTGCATTTCTATCGCGAGCCGCTGC
>JACCSN010000108.1 GCA_013812985.1 Hyphomicrobiales bacterium
AGCACGCCGGCTACTTCAAAGACACCCCGAACGGTCGAATTTACGTCGTCCACGCCGCTGCATTCCGCAAGTGGTTTGACGACGACCCCCGCCTCCACCAAGCTGCCCTCGTCTGGCTTCGCAGCCACAAGTTCCTAACGGCGAAGGCGACCAACAAGCAGCAGTCAGACAATTCAACTGACTGGGCGGTCACCACGCCGAAGTGGCCAAACGGAAAGAGCCTGCGGTCGATTGAGGTTCGATCCCTGTCGCGCCCACCATTTCCCATGCAGTTTTAAGGGGATCGGAACCCGGGTTGGGCTGAACAGTCCGTTATCTTGCGCGCAATCTGCGGGCATTCAGCCTTCGTCGCGTGTGATCCTGCAGCGCGCCGATGATCTCATCCGTCCCGCGAGCGCAGCCCCTCAACTAATCCGGATCGGGTTGCTCGACTGGCCCGGTCACCGATATGGCTCCGGTCCAAATTCGGAGGCGTCCCTTTTGCCCGGCGCAAACTGCAGGAGGTGACCTGCAGCTGCAAGTCACGGGGGCTGCCGCAGCGGATCGGATGCTGGGGTGGGGCCGTCGAGCGTGATCTCAACTCTGAAGGATCGGCGCTCGCCGGGGCCGAGCGGCTCGGCCGGCTCGTTGGCGCCATCGGGGGTTCGTCCGATGCTGCACGGTTCGATCGACAGCACGCCACAATGGGGCCGCAGGTCGCGCCACAGCTGAAGGTAGGGGAGCGTGTCGTTGCGCCAGCGGAACTCGATGCTGCGCCGCGCATCGTCGCCCGCCGGCGTGGAAACCCGGCAACGGGCCGTCTCGACAGCAAGTGAGGCGTGGACGCTCGCCGGCGCGACGGGACCGGTTTCCGGCATTGCAAGCGGGCCGGCCATCCGGGCGTCGTCGAGATAGAGCGTCGTGCCCGCTGCCACCGCCGGATAGCCCAGGTTGAAGTGGTACAGAACCGCTACGGGCGCGGGCGTTGGTCCGATATTCTCGATCTTATCGAGGATACGAAACGTTGCTGCGCCGATCGGCGCCTCGATCCGCCGGCGCAACCGAAAGGCCTCGCCGCCATAGCGCCACTGGACAATCTCACCCTCGCAGTAGAGCAGCGGCTCTTCAGCCTTCCAGTCTTCGCCCCAGGCCGTCAGCCGCGCCGGGGTGAAGGGAAGGCGGCCGTGCAACGGTCGGCCGTCGCGTGGCTGGCGAATGTGATCGAGGCCGCAGGTGTTCAGGAAGCCGCCAAAGCCGCGATTAAATCCAAACCCGCCGTCGCTGTCCGGCGACGCGAGCCATGGCGATCGAAGGCCGGCCGGACTCTGCCAGCCCAACTGGACGCCCCTCCACGACAATGTGCCGATGTCGAGGGTGCGATCGACCATCACCCAGAAATCGAGCCCGCCGCCGGTGGAGAATGCCAGGGCCCGCACGCCGCGTTCGACCCCGTCATCAAGCATGATCCGCCGAACGCTGGCGACCTGTCGCAGGTCGCCCACCAGCGGCCGCAAAGCGGTCGACTCGGGGAGCCTCATTGCGCTACGGTGGAGAGCGGTTCAGAACCTGCACTTAGAGCGAGGCGGGCATAGGCTTCGGGAGGCGCCCCGTTCTTCTGCATCAAGCGAGTCATCACCTCGAGAAGCCGGGCCTCTATTGCCGCGTCTGTCAACGGGCAGTCCTGCCCCGGGTCGCTGACAAGGTCGTAAAGCCGCGTCTCCGACTCGAGCAGCGCTCCCGGCCCGTAATTGTTGTACATGGGCGAGCGCTCGTGCACCGGAATCTTCAGCAGCGCCGCGCCTTTGGTGAAGCCGAGCGGCGGCGATAGACGCGCATTCGCCAGTTCCTCCGGCGTGAACGGCGAGAAGATGTGGGTCGGCATGAGCGTGTACTGATAGAGTTCCTGTTTCGACAGGTCCTCGGGGAAGCGGTGGTAGGTGTACCGCCCGTCGGTGACGTTCACCGCGCCGCCAAAATAACCGAACAGCGCGCCGTCCCTGAGGGCTCTGCCGTCCGCCATCCGGAACAAGGAAAAACCCTCCGTTTCCGCCGGCGGCTCGGCGCCGAACAAATCGAGGAATGTCGGCGCAAGGTCGACTGACTGCGTCAGCGCCTGCGAGCGTGTTCCGGCACGATCGGAATGGCGCGGGTCGTGCAGGAACAACGGAATGTGCGCGACCTCCTCATAGAGGTTCATGCGGTTCTTGGCCCAGAAGTCGTGCTCGCCGAGCAGAAAGCCGTGATCGGTGGTGACGACCAGGGCCGTATCGTTCCAGAGGTCGTAGCGGTCGAAATAGTCGAGCAGTTCGCCCAGGAGATGGTCGCACATGGCCACCACCGCGTAATAATTGGCCCGCAGCTCCTCGCATTCGTCTGGGAGTTCGTCGACACGGCCGTAGCGCGGCCAGTCGCGAACGGGTCCCTTCCAGCCGGTTTCGAAAGCCTCCTTGAAGCGGCTTGGGGCCGTGAAGGGCTCGTGCGGGTCGAACGTCTCGATCTGCAGCAGCCAGTTGTCGTCATTCCTGTTCCGGTCGAGGAATTCGAACCCCTCTGCAAAACAGCGCACCGAAGGGAAGTCGTTCTCCTCGCGGATGAATTCCCGGTTGATGATGTTCTGGCCAAAATAGCTGCGCCGGTCGGCGCTGAACTGGCGGGCGTGATACTTCTCCCGCAGCCGTTCCCAGGGGGGCTGGACCATCGCCTTCCATCGGTCACCCTCCTGGCCGCGGACGAATTCGTAGGAGTCGTAACGGTTATGGTACGTCGCGCCGCCGTCTTCCCAGTAGTGGAAGTGGTCGGTGATCAGGTGGCTGTAGGTTCCAGCCTGCTTGTGCAGGATCTCAGGGAACGCATTGTCGAACGGCTCAAGCGGTCCCCAGCTCCGATGCAGGAAGGTCAGCCTTCCGGTCAGCATATCGCGGCGCGCCGGCATGCATGGCAAGCTCCCGACATAGTGGCGGTCGAATGTGGTCGAGCGCTGCGCAAGCCGGTCGAAATTGGGCGTCGGCACGCGCGTCCCGCCGTAACAACCGAGCACATGCCGATTAAGCGAATCGAAAAGGACAAAAACAGCCTTCAAGCTTATCTCCGTTGGATGGGACGGCAGGCGTGCCGGTTCATTTCACCGCGCCCTGAGTAAGGCCCTTGACAATGTAACGCTGCGCAACGAGCAGAACGACAAGGGCCGGCAGCATCGCAAGCGCGGCGCTCGCCGCCATTTGCGTATACTGGATCTCAAAATCCTGGGCGAACTTGGCGATGGCCACCGGCACGGTCGCGGTCTGCTTCATAGTGAGATTGAGCGCGACGGCGAATTCGTTCCAGCTGAACACGAAGGTCAGCACCCCCGTCGCGGCAAGGCCCGGCGCGATGATGGGCAGAACGATCTTCCAGAGCAGAACCGGGGTCGATGCACCGTCGATGCGCGCCGCCTCTTCGAGTTCCCGCGGCACTTCCCGAACGAATACGGTCATCAGCCAGAGCGCCATCGGCAAGTTGAGCGTCGCGTGCGCCAGCACCAGGCCGAGGAACGTGTTGTCGAGGCTGACCAGGCGAGCCATGGTGAACCAAGCGCCGGCAAGCGCGACGGGTGGTATCATGTGGAAGACCAGAGCCCAGGCGAGGAAGACGTGGACGACCCAGGCCGGCCAGCGCATGCGATAGAGCGACCAGGCCGCCAGCGTCGCGGCAAGCAGGCAAATGGCTGTGCTGAGCGCGCCGACAATCAGCGAATTGCGATAGTTCAACAGGAAGTCCGAGGTCTTCGAGAACAGCACCTCGGCGAAGTTGAACAGAACCGGCGTGAAGAAGAATTCGCCGATCAAGAGCGAGATTTGCGTGCGGAAGCCGGCGGCGACCACCCAGGCCACCGGAACCAGCACGATGGAGGCGGCGGCAATGAGGGTCGCGTGAACGATCAGCGAGCGTCCGCGACCGGTAACGGCGCCCGTCATGATACTGCTTCCGTGCGGCGGGCCGACAGCGACACGACGAGCAGCAGCGACACGAAGAAGATCACCGCCACCGCCATCGCCGCTCCGTAGCCCGCCCGATCCTCGGTGAAAAAGCGCTGGTAGAGGGTGAAGCTGATGACCTCGGTCGCCGTGCCCGGCCCGCCTGCCGTCAAGAGATACACCTCGTCGAAAACCTTGAACGCAAGCACCAGCCGGAAGGCGAAGGTCACCAGGATGGTCGGCATCATCAAGGGCAGCGTGACGTGGATGAGCTCCTGCCAGGCCGAGGCGCCGTCGATTTTCGCGGCCTCGTACATGTCCTGCGGCAGCGATTCCAGGCCGGCCAAAAACAGCAGGAAGCAGAACGGGGTCCAGTGCCAGATGTCGACGATGACGACGGAAAGCAGCGCCGTCTCGGATGCTCCGAGCCAATCATGCGGACCAATGCCGACCAGCGCCAGTGCCTGGTTGACGAGGCCGAAATCGAAGTTGAGCATCAGCTTCCAGATGGCGCCGATGACGATTCCGGGGATGAGGATCGGCAGGATGAACACGGCGCGGTAGAGCACCCGGCCGCGCTCGATTTTCGTGCTGAGCAGCGCCAGCGCAAAGCCGAGCACCATCTGCCCGGCGACGGCGGCGGCGGCGAAGACGGTCGTGTTGATCAGGCCCGCGTGAAAGAGATTGTCGTCGGCGAGCGCCCGGTAGTTTTCAAGCCCAACCGGATGCCAGTTGGCGCGGCCTTCAAGCCACTCGACGTTGAAGAAGGAGAGCAGAAAAAGGTTGGCCAGCGGCAGGAGGCTCAAGCCCAGCATGAGCGCCAGCGCCGGCGACAAGGTGAGCCAGCGCCACAACCGGTCGTCCTGGATGTCGGCCGACGGGTTCCGTTGTCTGGCTCCACGCGCCCGGACTGGAGCCCGGGCGGCGGGAAGCGAGTTCGCAGCCATCGGCCCGCGACCTCGGCAGGACTGCTAGATCCCGCCGGTCTTGTAGCCGTGCCCGGCCATGATCGTCTGGATCTGCGCCGCCATGCTGTCCAGCGCCTGATCGGAGGGGATCTCGCCAGCGATGGCCTGGTTGAGGCCTAGCTCGAGGACGGCGATGACCTCGCTCGCTTCCGGGAACTGGTAGATGTTGACGGAGGTCTCAAGCGCCTTGGCGAGCGGCTTCATCCAACGGTACTGGCGCTCCTCGGCCATCGGGTCCGCATAGGCCCCGGCATGGACCGGGATGCCGCCGAACTTGGCCAGGGCGATCTGCGCGTCGCGGGTCTGGAACCAGCGCAGAAACTCCACCGTGGCCCGCTTGCGGTCGTCGGGAATGTTCTTCGCCACGCCTCCCAGCCAGTGCCCGAGTCCGGGTGAGGAGGGCACGCCCGGCACATGCGGCGGCGGCGCTAACTCCACCTTGTCGACCACGATCGATTTGTTGGGGTCGTCCATTTGCGACCAGGCGGCGATCACCATCATGATGTGGCCGGCCTTGCCGGTCACCATCGCCTGGATGACTTCCGCCTGATCGGAGGCGGCCGTCTTGGGATGCCCCGCCTCGCGCGCGAGACGGATGTAATAGTCGAGCGCCTGCTTGCCCTCGGGATTGTTCAGTATGACGGCATAGTCGCCGGCGAGCTGGTCGCGGAAGATGCCGCCGCCGTGGCCATAGAGATAGGGATAGAAGTCGTAAGCCACCGTATGCGGCCCGCGCGCGCCGCGCTGCACGATGCCGTAGATCTCTGGCGGGTTATGGAGAGCTTTCGCGTTGGCCTCGAGCTCGGAGAAGAGTTCCGGCTCCTTCAGCCCCTTCTCCCGATAGAGGTCGCCGCGAAAATAGAGGAGAGGGATCAACGGCGCGATCGGCATGGACATCAGCTTGCCGGACGGCGTCATGGCCCGCTTCTCGGGATCGTAGAAGACCGTGTCGCCGAGCGTGTAGATCTCCGGGTCCAGCTTGAAGCTCGGATCGATATCGGTGATCGGCTCGACGAAACCGCCGAAGTACATCTCGGCAAACCAGCCGGAATTCATGATCAGGAGGTCGTACTGTCCTTTACTCCCCCGCACCGAGTTGCGCTGCTTTTCCAGCGACCCGGCGAAGGGATTGACGTCCAGTTCGACCGTGTTGCCAGTCTCCTCTTCGTAGAGCTCGACCGTCTTGCGGAAGCTCTCGAACCACGGCGACTGGTTGATGACGATGGTGATCGGCGCGACGCTCGCGGCATAGAGGGGCCGGATCTTTCCCGAGGCTAGGACGGTTCCCAATCCAGCCGCGCCAACTCCCTTCAGCAGGGTCCGCCTTGGAATTCTCAGATTGTAGGCCATCGACTTCTCTCCCGTTGTGTTCCTGACTTCTTTGTAGCCCGTCCCAGCCATCATTCACAGAAAATCGGGCTCGCCCAGTTCCACTGCCCGTTCGCTTGCCGCATCCGGACATAGAGCCAATCACCACTCGAAAGCGGCTCTATCGGGATCATACCGCGCCACTGCCACTGATGAGGCTTGGGCAGCGGGTGCAGCCGGAAGGCCGGGCTGTCGATCGGACCAAGGTTGCCCGACAGCGCACCGGCGAGAAGGCGCGAGGCGCTGACCTCGAATTCTTGGCTGTCCAAGGTCACGCGGAACCGGGAGTCCGCAGCGATCCTGACCCGCGCGGCGATCGCCTGGGTCGCAGCCGTCGTGTTGTTCGGGTTGGCAATGGAGCGGATCGTGAACGATACCGAGTTGCCGTCGAGAGCGACCTGATTGTCGTCGTTTGCGTCACCGCCACCCTCGAGCGGGGAGACGATCTCCGAACCCCGCAGACGAGGCTCCACGGAAAGGATCTCGCCGCCGTGAAGCTCTATGCTCCCATCCCAATCGTGGAATTTGCCGCGTGCGCCCCACCCGAGCTCGAGCACCAGGATCGTCTCCAGCGAACCCCTGGCGTCGTCGATCGGACTCGGTGCGAGTTCGGGCGTGATGCGCGACACCAAAGCCGCATTCTTGATGAGGTCGATGTAATCAATGAAGCTGCCGGCGACGGCTTCAAGTCCAAGCACGGGCTTGCCTTGTGGCGAGACGATGCCCCCCTGCGGCGTATCGCCAATGGCGAAGAAAAGATGACTGTTATCGCCGGTCAGCGCGTTGGTTCGCCGCTGCCTGATGGCGTCCCACAGCGAAAGGCGTTCGTTCTCGGGCGCATACACCGCGGACCGACCGTGGCCGTAGGAACCCGGGTAGCCGCTGTGATGGTCGGTGTTTCCGAGAAAGCCGAACTTTAGGCCAAGATTGAGCCCATGTCGCGCGGTCGACTGGCCGTCGCTTGGCCCCATCGAATGCAGGAACGGCCTGTCCATCACCGAGGTCTCGGAACAGCCGTGCATGGAGATCAATTCCAGCACCGGCGACAGGTCCTCGTTGAAGGAGCTCCAATTAACGCCTCGCGCGCCGAGCCGATAGCCGATGTGGTGCGGGAAGGCGAAGGCGGCATCGCCGAACGCGCTCCGCAATTTGCGACGCAGCTCGGCCGGCGAGTCCGCCTTGATCAGGGGACGCCGTTCGAGGTCGCGATAGACAATGGTGTAGTCGCCATGGGCGAAGGAATGGATTTCGTAGCCTGGGAATACGGTGAAGGCGCCCGGCTCGTCGGCTGCCGCCAACTGGTCGAAATGAGCCGGCCAACATTGTTCCAGCTTGGCGAAGCCTTTGACGTGGAAATCGACGATGTGGGCCACACAGGGATCGTCGACGGGCATATCGGGCCAGTAGGCATGGCCGGTTACCGAGACGAAGTCGAGCTGGCGTCTTGCGCGTTTCAGCGCCTGATCAAGGCTGCCGTGGCCATAGGATATGTCGCAGTGATTATGGATATCGCCATAGTATGGACGCAAGCCGAACCGGGAAGCGAGCGGCGACAGCCGTGACGGCAACCGCTCACCGAGCATGGGCGCGCGCTGCGGCGGGCATGGCGATCCAGAGAAGGCTTTTGCGGATAGACGGACCACTGACAAGGCCTTGGTGGTGGGGCTGCACTGCACGTGCTCTAATACAATATATATTGTAGTAGCACCGCTCCTGCCCGCTTAGCAAGGCTGCCTGTAGGCTCCATCACCCCGCTTATTCCGCAGCGTGCCGCCGGACGAGCCGCGGGACGTTAGGCGATTTGCCGGTGCTCTCGCGAACGATTTCCCTGCAATTGAGGTAGACGATCTGCGGCGCGATATTCGGCGCGGCCAGCCGTCGCCTGATGGTCTCCACCAGTTTCTGCGCCGCCTCCAGGTGGGAACTCCCGGCGACGGTCATAATGCCGAGATGTTCCGAGGGCACGTCGTGATGGCCAAGCATGAAGACGCTGAAGTCCTTCGGACATCGGAGACCCAGGCGCTCGAGGCATTGCCGGATCCCAAGCGAATCGGAAATGCCCAGCGTGATCAACGCCGTAAAGGGGAGTTTTCCTTCATCACCATAGAGTCCGGTGAGCGCCTCCTCGAGAGGTCCGTCCACCCCATGGGTCGGATGCAGCACGCCATTCAGAACGATCGGCTGGAACAGCTCAAAATCTTGATCCTGCCTTGCTCCAATACGGGAAAAGGCTCGCCTGGCGCTGAGAATCGGTTGCGCCATTGTGTTCAAGGAAACCAAGCCGATCGACTTGTGGCCGAGGGCTGAGAGGCGCCGGAGCGCCATGTCCAATGCGTCCTCCCAGTCGGTTCCGATGCGGTCGACGTCGACGCCAGAAACGGTGTGACCGTCGACCACAAGGGCACGCGTCTTCTCCTGCAGGATATGCAGCAGCTTGATGGGTATATTCTCGTAGTGGGACTGCAGGATCGCCGCATCGAAGCTTGGGATCGAGCTCAAGATGTCCAGCAGGTGGCCGGTATGGTGGTAGGATATCTGCACGACCTTGCTGCCCGACCGGGACATCTCCTCCACGATGGAATTCTGGACCAGCGCGCACCGCTCATTCATGCTGGCGTTCGACAAGATAAGCAGGCTGTCGAGGTGCGGCGCCGCGCGAACCTTCGGATCGGACCGGCTGGCGCCCGACCCTCCCCCTTTGACGACATAGGTTCCGCGTCCGACGTGCGAGGTGAGCAGGCCTTCGTCTCGGAGATGCCCAATCGCTTCCTGCACGGTCGCCTGGCTGACGCGGAAATTCTTCATCAGCTCGCGGACGGTCGGCAGCTTCGCGCCGTTGTCGAGGCGCGAGATGAGGTCAGACAAAGCGTGCAGGACGACGTTGGAGGGTTCGGTCCTCAATGAAGGCTCCTTGCCACTCACTTTGATGGAGGCCATGCGGGGCGTGCGATGTGATACATTTTGAACCCGCAGCGCGCAAGGAATGAGCTCCGAGGGGCATCACCGGCGCTGAGCGGATTGTATCATAGGGATACAATTTGCACTTTACAATATGAGCCATCGAGGTATGCTCTCTCCTGCTGGGGAAAAGAGCCGTCGCGCCTGCGCGAACGCCGGATCATGGGAGGTCGTCCGTGCCCGAACCTGCCAATGTCGCGCGACTTACGCCGCGGCGAGATGGCGACCACCGCCGGGAGGGCGGCGCGACGCGTCCCCGGTCCGATCCGCAGTTCATCGAGATCAGCGGCGTTCACAAGACATTTCCGACACGCGCCGGCGACGAGGTTTCTGTTCTCAAAGACATCAACCTGGTCGTCTCCCAGAACGACTTCGTGTCGCTGGTCGGCAGAAGCGGCTGCGGGAAAACGACTCTTCTCAACATCATCGCCGGGCTGGAAGGCGCCACCGAAGGCGGAGTGACGATCGCGGGAAAGCCTGTGACCGGCCCGGGCCAGGGTCAGGGCGTGGTTTTCCAGCAGCATGCCCTCTTCCCCTGGCTGACGGCCCTCGAGAACGTCGCTTTCGGATTCCACAAGGCCGGCCGTTCCAGGCAAGACCGCCGCGAGCGCAGCAGGGAGCTTCTGACGCTGGTCGGGTTGGAGGCGGCGGCGGCCAAGTATCCGCGCGAAATGTCGGGCGGCATGCAGCAGCGCGTCTCGATCGCACGCGCTTTGGCGCTCGACCCCCAGATCCTGCTGATGGATGAGCCGTTCGGCGCGCTCGACGAACTCACCCGCATCGAGCTCCAGCAGGAACTGCTCCGTATCTGGGAGGTCAGGCGCAAGACCGTGGTCTTCGTCACCCATTCGATCAACGAGGCGCTGACGCTCTCGGACCGCATCGTGCTGCTCGCATCCCACCCCGGACGCATCAAGCGCGTCTTCGAGGTGGATCTTCCAAGACCGCGGTCGCGAACCGCTCCGGGTTTCAACGCGCTCTATGAAGAGATCTGGACCGCGTTGTCGCCATGACGGGGAGGCTCGCCAATTTCGCTTCATCGCTGGCGGTCATCGCCGCGCTGCTGCTCGCCTGGGAGCTGGCCGTCAGGTTCGGATATCTGAAGCCTTATCAGTTTCCGCCCGTCAGCCGCATCGCCCGCGGCTTCGTCGAGCTGTCGACGACCGGCTTTCCGACCGGGATCTCGATCTGGTCGCACACGCTCATCACCGTCGCCCGCGTCCTGCAGGGCTATGCCGCGGCGCTGATCCTGGCCATCCCGTTGGGGCTCGTGATTGGCGCTCTCCCCATCCTCGACAAGCTCACTGCGCCGCTCATCGTCTTCTGCCGCTCGGTTGCCACCCTCAGCCTGCTGCCGCTTGTCATCGTCTGGTTCGGCGCCGGCGAACTGACCAAGGTCGTCCTTATCGGCTATGGCTGCTTCTGGGTGATGCTTTCGAACGTCATCGCCGGTGTGAAATATGTCGACCCGACTCTGATCCGTGCCGCCAGGACGTTCGGCGTCAGCGGCATCGAACTCTACCGCAGGGTGGCACTGCCTGCCGCCCTGCCTCGCATGTTCGCCGGGGCGCGAATGGCGCTGGGCGTTGGCTTCATGGTGATCGTCGGCGCGGAGATGATCGGCACCATCCAGGGCCTCGGCGCCCTCATCATGGAGGCCCGCACGTTCTACCGCAGCGAGATCACGATCCTCGGGATGCTCATCATCGGCGTCCTGGGTTTCGTCATCTCTACCGGCCTCGCCTCGCTCGAACATCGGCTTTTGCCCTGGGCCACCAGCCTCGATCAGGTGCGCCGATGACGCGGTCGGTGAAATGGGCGGAAAGCGATGTGGTGCTCGGCGCGGCGGGCACGCTGGCCGTTGTCGCAACGTGGGAAGTCGCTGTCCGGACGGGCATCATCGATCCGCGGCTTTTCCCAAGTCCGCTCCTCGCCATCCAGGCGGCGGCCGAGCGCCTGACCGCCGGGACGGTGGCCGAGCATCTGGGGTGGAGCATGTTCCGGGTGTTCTCCGGTTTCGTGCTGGGCGCTCTTGCCGGGGTGGTCATCGGGATCGCCGCCGGATGGTATCGCTCCTTCGGCCTGGTGGCGCGGCCGCTGATCGAGCTGTTGCGGCCGATACCGCCGCTTGCGTGGATTCCGCTCGCCATCATCTGGTTCGGCCTCGGCGAGCCATCGAAGTTCTTCATCATCTTCCTCGGGGCTTTCTTTCCCGTGGTCACCTCGGCCTATCACGGCGTGCGCAGCATCGATCCGGTGATCCTGCGGGCAGCCCAGACGCTCGGCCTGAAGGGCATCCCGCTTCTGCTGCGCGTCGTGGTCCCTGCGGCATCGCCCGATCTCGCGACCGGCATCCGCATTGGTTGGGGCCTGAGCTTCGGCGTGCTCGTCGCGGCGGAACTGATCGCCGCGGACCGTGGCCTCGGCTACATGATCATCAACGAACGGAATACCGGCGGTTCCGTCGGCGTCATCATCGTCGGCATCCTGCTGATCGGCGCCCTGAACCTGCTCACCGATGCTGCCATCGCCGCCGCCATCCGACGATGGATCGGCCGCTGGCACGGGGCATAAACGGCCGCGTCAACCTCGACAATCAGACCAGAAAGGGAGCAAAAGAATGCGCAAGTTGTTCAAGATGATGGTTGCCACCATCGCGGCCGGCATGCTGTCGGCCGCGGCAATGGGCGCGCCTGCGCGTGCTCAAGAAGTTGAAACCGACACGCTCGCCATCGGCATCGGCCCGGATCTGCCCTTCCTCGTTCACATCGTGGCTCAGGAGAAAGGTTGGTTCGCCGAGGCCGGTTTCGACAACGTGGAGTTCAAGACGTTCGCCTCCGGCAACCTCGCCGGCGAGGCCCTGCTGGCCGATGAAATCCAGCTGTGGACGCCGGGTAACCTTCCGCCGGTATCGATGGCGCACAATGGCGTGCCGGTGGTGATCCTCGGCACGAACGCGGTGAGCCATGGCCTCGAAAAGATCGTGGTGCGCAAGGACGCCGGCGTCGAGAACCCGGACGATCTCTACAACGTCAAACTTGGCCTGCTCGTGAGCTCGACGTCCGGCGCGCTCCTCGCCAATGTCGCCGAGAAATACGGTCTTGACATGTCCAGGATCCAAACCGTCAACCTCGCGCCGCCTGAGGCCATGGCGGCGATGGCCAATAACGAGATCCAGGGCATCATCTTCTGGGAGCCGTTCCCGTATCGCGCGGTGGAGGAGCAGGACGCCAAGGTCGTGCATACGGGCACGAAGAGCTTCTTTGCCCAGAACAATGGCGAGGAGGTTCCGGTATCGAACAACCGCACCGTCTGGGTGGCATCGCAGGACTGGGTCCGCAATAATCCGAACGCGACCAAGGCGCTGGTGGAAGTGCTTCTGAAGGCCCAGGCCTACGTCGCCGATCCGGCTAACCAGGCGGAGGTGATGAAAATCTTCTCGGACTTCCAAAAGCAGCCGGTCGAAATGAACCAGGCCCTGATCGGCGACTACACCTTTGACCCGACCATGGACCAGGCGTTCGTCGACGACATGTCGGCGATTGCGGACTATCTGCAGGCGACGAACCGTATCCAGGGCGAGCGCAAGGACGTGCTCACCTACACGTATACGGATCCGATGAAGGCGGTCGATCCCGCTCTCGTCGAGATCGAGGGTCAGTGGAAGCCCTGATCCGGCTCGGCCGGCGCCCGTGACCGTGGGCGCCGCCATGCCTCAAGCACGGAAGATTACGATGCTTGATTCGGCCGCCGAAAGGGTTGGCGTGGCCGTCATTGGCGCGGGTTTCATCGCCGACTACCACGTCAACGGATTGGCGGCCGCAGGCGGCGCGGACGTCTCCACCTTGGTTGGCCGCCGCTATGAAGCCACCGCCAAGAAGGCGCACTCGCTTGGCATACCCCGCGTCGAAACCGACTACCGAAGGGTCCTCGACGACAAGGCAATCGACGGGGTCGTCATCGCCTCGCCGGACGACACCCATGAACCTATCGCGATCGAGGCCCTGGCGGCCGGCAAGTCCGTTCTGCTGCAAAAGCCGATGGCGCTCGGCAGCGCCCAGTGCCGGAACATCATCGACAGCGCGGCGCGCTCGACCGGCAGGCTCACCGTAAGCTTCATGCACCGCTACTTTCCCGAGGTCGCCTGGCTCCGCGAGATGCTGCAAGGAGGCAGCCTCGGTGCGGTTCATTCCATTCGGATCCGCAATGCGACACCGGGAGCGGATTGGAACGACTGGTTCTTCAAGCCCGGCAATGTTTCCGGCGGAGTGGTCATGCAGCTCGGCGTGCACGGGATCGACCTCTGCCGCCACCTGTTCGGTCCGATCACCCACGTCGCGGCGGAAATGATCACGGCCCGCCCGGAACGCATCCTGGCGGATGGACGGAGAATCCGTTCCGAGCTCGAGGACAACGTTTTCGCGCTTTACCGGCTCTCCAGCGGCGCTCGGGCCACCCACGAGATGAGCTACACCGAGATCCGCGGCTGCGACCGATTCCGGCTGGAGGTTTATGCCGAGCGTGGCACGGTGTGGCTGCGGACCGAACGCGGCGCCGCATCGATCTTCGCACCGTCGCTGACTGGGGAGGACGCCTGGGTTGCCCCAGTCCTCCCAGACGCGCCGTTCGGCCAGGCCCACCATCGCCACTGGCTGTCAATCCTGCGCGGCGACGTTCCACCCGACGATACACCGCTAGCGGGGCTTCGGTCGGTTGAGATCGCCGAAGCAATCTACAGGGCTGCGAAGACGGGCGGCAGAACACCGATCGACACGAATTCGATGCGGGAAACCCAGCCGTGACAATCAAGGTCGCGATCCTGGGGACCGAGCACTATCACGCGAACTTCTGGACCCGCGCTATAGCCGTGAGTCCGGATGCCAATCTTGTCGGCGTCTGGGATGCCGATCACGACCGCGCCGCACGTTTCGCCCAGCAGCACGGCGTGGCGGCGGAACCGGACCTGCGGAGGCTGATCGCCGCGAGCGATGCAGTCGCCATCTGCTCGGCCACCAGCGACCACGTTCCGCTCGTCGAAGCCGCCGCGGCCCAGAAGCGACCCATTCTGTGCGAGAAGCCGCTCGGCATCAGCGGAGAGGACTGCGACCGGATCGCGTCCGTGGTAACCTCCTCGGGCATTCCGTTCATGCAGAGTTTCCCCAAGCGCTTCGACCCGATCAACCATGAGATCAGAGCGCTTCTGGAACAGAATGCAATCGGCGAGGTGACGCTCTGCCGTATCCGTCACGGCCACAGCCACGCTCTCAGCGAAGCGTTCCGATCCGGCTGGTTCGTCGATCCTGCGCGCTCGGGCGGCGGGACTCTCCTGGACGAAGGCGTGCATGCTGCCGATTTCCTTCTCTGGATGTTCGGAGAACCGCAATCGGCATTCGCCACGCTATCTTCGGAGACGTTCAGGCTTCCGGTCGAGGACAACGCCGCCGCCATCTTTCGCTATGGAAGCGGCATGATCGCCGAGGTGGCGACCAGCTGGTGCTTCGCCGCCGCCGACAGTTCGATCGAAATCTACGGTACCGGAGGCACGATCCTGCTCGGCGGTGTCGACATCGCGTCGCGACCCACGCGGGAAACCGAGTTCCTTCGGGTTTTTCGTCGCAACGAGGCGGGGGGCGAGTGGACCTCTTCCGCCACGGTGCCTCACTTCAAGACAGGTGTCTTCCACGAGCACGTCGCCTGGGCTTTCGTAAAGGCGCTCAGAGACAGAGATCCAATGCCGGTTACGCTTGACGATGGTCGGCGCGCCTTCGCCATGATCGAGGCGGCCTATCGTTCCGCCAGATCAGGGCGCCTGGAGCCAATCTTCCGGCGGGCGAGCGAGAATTAGGCCGATGCCGTCTCAAATGCTCGCCGAAATTGTGGGCATTCCAGGTGTCGTCGCGCGGCAAGTAGAAGAGGTCGGGCCGCATTACCGGGAGATAGGCGACCATCTGCGTACGCTGAACCTCAGGGCGGCAATCTCGAACACGAGAGGCAGAGAGTGGTCGAACTTCCGCTCCTGGCGCAGGCAGACGGAACCATAGAGCTCCAATCTAAACGCTCACGTCTCCACTTCTTGTGCATCCTTCCGGGCCACAGAGGTGTCGAGTAGATCGGGCAGCTTCTCTAGTTCCCTTTTCAAGGCCTCCATGGGGAACTCCCCGTACGAGTCTCCTACCGACCGAGGGGTGTGACCCGTGATTGCATCGACGATGTCCGGTGCAAGGCCGAACCGCCGTGCCGATGTCTTCAGACGATGGCGCCAGGAATGGTTTGGGGGACAGGCGAGGATCCCTTAAGCCGAGCGACCGCACCCAGCGCCCCAGGACCTTTGTCCCGTTCCCACCCCGCTTCCCAAACTTGTCAGGTGGAAGATCGGCGAACAGAGGACCGGTTCCGACACTCTCCGCAAAGCTCAAGAAGCCCGTGTCGATCAAGGCCCGGTGTAATGGGACCGCTCGTTCCGAGGCCCTGTTTTTCAGCGGGCCCGCATCGGGG
The DNA here is from genome assembly GCA_013812985.1 of Hyphomicrobiales bacterium. Next base: position 15,722 of record JACCSN010000108.1, read on the forward strand.
TCGAACTTCATGCACCAGACGTTCTCGATCTGATCAATAACGGCTTCACGCTGACCTTGAGAGCAGCTCTTCAGTGAGACGTTCCAGGATCGCTTCGGGACAAACTCGGCATCCTTGCAAGCGTGTCCTTGTCCGTGGAGAGAGCGAGTGCTGGAAGCGTTTGTCTCCGCAGCAGGAGTTTCCCGGAAACTTGGCAGTCCTGTCCCTCACCCTGCCCCGTCCGGCGCGCGGGGGATGTAGAAGTCCGACTCCGGATCGGAGACCAC
>JACCSN010000126.1 GCA_013812985.1 Hyphomicrobiales bacterium
GTTCGCAAGAATGGCACCCATGTTCATCCGCAGGATCTGCATCGCCAGATCCGGATCGACCAGCTCGAACGTGTCGCCTGCGGTGTGGATCAGATTGTTGCTGGAGTCCTCGCCCTCGATGGTGAGAACGGCCGGAACGCCGGCATCAATGAAGGGCACATGGTCGCTGGCGAAGGGATTGAAGGAACGCGACACCTCAAGCGTGGTCAGCCGGAAGGCGGCATCCGCGAGGTCATCGACGAGCTTGCGCGACACCTCGGCGCCTTCCAGCAGGACCGACAAGGGGCCAGTCCCGCCGGGTGCGGGGGGATTGATGGAGGCGATCATGTCCATATTGATGACGGCGCGCAGCGCTGCGCGGTCGAAATGCTCTGCCGCCTCCACGAAATGCTTGCTGCCGAGCAGGCCCTGCTCTTCTCCACCGAAGAGGATGAAACCGACGCCGTCCGCGCCGTCCGCGCCGTCCGCGGCGGCGAGGGCCTGGGCGAGCGTCACCACGCCTGCGCTGCCGCTGCCGTCGTCATCCGCACCGGGGGCAAGGGCGTCAGGGCCGCCCGCAATGTTCACGCTGTCCAGGTGAGCCGTTACGAGCACGGCGGGGGGAGCGCTCCCGGCCTTGCGGGCGACGAGGTTGCTGCTCGGGCCGAAGCCGGGCACCTCGATCCCCTGCTCGACCGTCTCGAAGCCGAAATTCTCCAGCGACTCGCGGCACAACGCGATCGCCTGGCGATAGCCGGCAGATCCGGAAAAGCGGCTATGCAGCCCGGTCAAGGACCGCAAGGTCTCGGTGAACGTTTCGCGCGACAGCAAATCGACCGGGGCAGGGGCTGCCGCCGCGACCGCAGCGGGGCGGGCGAGGCGCTCGTAAATGACTTGCCCGTTGGTGGCCGGCATGACCGCGTAGCACGGTTCCTCGGGCGTCTGCAGACGCGCCGATTCGGACGCACCAAGCTTCACCAGGAGATAACGGCCATGGTCGAGGAGCACCTCGACGTCGGGGTTCTCCTGCTGAAAGATGCGTCCCTTCTGGACGACGACAAACAAGCGCTCGGATTCGCGCACCTCGGCGGTGCGCCGGCCGGCAACCGTGGCCTCGGCAATGGGCAGGGCGGCGGCGCCGAGGCGGACAATCGTATTGCCGAAGCGCAATTCCCCGGAAGCACGCGGGTCGGCAGCCGGGCGTGCGACGGCATCGGGGTGTAGCTCTACAATCTCGACGCGCACGTGTGCGCCTTTCGCGCGGCAGGTTTACAACCATGTGTTGGTCGGCATCTGCTGTCAAGACGCGCTGCGCACCCGAGCGATGGAGAGGACACCGCAGTCGGCTGGTGCGGAGCACAAGGGGCTCAGCGCGGCGTCGGGGATGTCCGATCCGGAGGAGGAGCTGACTAATCCTCGGCGGCAGTGCCGGAGGATTTTGACCTTCGCAGGGATCGGGGATAGGACGGTCGGCTGGTCAGGACGTTGCGGCTGAACCGCCGCTTGGAGCATCGCCATCCGCCCGATCGACCATCTGGTCCTGCCCGTCACCACGCTCATGCTGGCGCGCTCGCAGCTGACGAGCCTCGGCTTCACGGTGGCGCCGGATGCGCGGCATCCGTTCGGCACCGGCAATTGCTGCGTGCTGTTCAAGAACGGCACCTATCTGGAGCCGATTACGATCCTCGACCGCGCGGCGGCGGACATGGCCGCCGCCGAGGGCGGTTTCTTTGTCCGGCGGGTGAAGCGTTTCACGGAGCGCATCGGCGAGGGTTTCGCCATGTTGGCCCTCAAAAGTGAGGACGCCGAGCGTGACAACGAGGCCTTCGAGCAAGCGGGATTGAGCGCGGGCGATGTTTTCCGCTTCTCCCGTCCCGCTGCTCTACCGGACGGCTCGGAAGCGGCGATGGGCGTGGCGCTGGCCTATCTGGACGACAAGGACGCCCCCGATGCCACCTTCTTCGCCTGCCAGCATTTTGCACCGGACCTGCTCTTTCAGCCAACCTTCATCGAGCATGCCAACGGGTCGGAAGGCGTGGCGTCGGTCACCGCGGTGGCTGAGCAGCCGGCTGAGTTCCACCGGCTGATCGCGACCGCCACGGGGCAAAGCGACTTCCGCCCGGGCCCGGAGGGGCTTGACGCGGCTCTCGGCGATCAGCGCCTGTCTGTGCTCGATCCGGCCGGGTTCCGCGCCCGCTACGGCCAGGATGCGCCGAACCCGCGGGAGGGGCTGCGCCTGGCCGCCTTTGAAGTTCTGGTTGCCGATGTCGATCGGGCGATCGGCTATGCCGGGCCCACGGCTCAGCGCCACGAGGGCCTGATCGTGGTGCCGCCCGCGCCCGGGCTCGGCGCCGTGCTGGCTTTCCGGGCGCGCGAGAATGGCTGAGCCGAACGCGCATGTCAGCGTCGGAACCGTGCGGATCGGCAACGACCTGCCGCTGGCGCTGATCGCCGGACCGTGCCAGCTGGAGAGCCGGGATCATGCCTTCGACATCGCCGGCCGGCTCAAGGAAATCTGCGGTCGGCTCCGCATCGGGCTCGTTTACAAAACAAGCTTCGACAAGGCCAATCGCACGAGCCTGACGGGCAAGCGTGGGCTGGGGTTGGAAGGCGCGCTACCGGTCCTGTCGGCGATCCGGTCGGAGCTCGGCTTGCCGGTGCTGACCGACGTGCACGAGCCGGCGCAATGCGCCGAACTGGCCGAGGTTGTGGATGTGCTGCAAATCCCGGCCTTCCTCTGCCGGCAGACCGATCTCCTCGTGGCGGCGGCGAGGACCGGGCGCGTTGTCAACGTGAAGAAGGGGCAGTTCCTGGCCCCCTGGGATATGCGGAACGTGGTCGCCAAGGTCGTCGGCAGCGGCAATCGGAATGTGCTTCTGACCGAACGTGGCGCCTCGTTCGGCTACAACACGCTCGTTTCCGATATGCGCGCGCTGCCAATTATGGCGCGGACCGGCGCGCCTGTTATCTTTGACGCTACCCATTCGGTGCAGCAGCCAGGCGGGCAGGGAACATCGTCGGGCGGCGATCGCGTCTTTGTGCCCGTGCTGGCTCGTGCTGCGGTTGCGGTCGGTGTCGCCGCGGTGTTTATTGAAACCCACCAGGATCCGAATAATGCGCCTTCGGACGGGCCCAACATGTTACCGCTTAGCGACATGGAGCGGCTTTTGCAGCAGCTCAAGGCGTTCGACCGATTAGCGAAAGGTTGATCGAATGGCGGGCGTATTTTCGTTCATTTGCAGCGAATGCGGCAAGACGCATACCGGATCGCCAAGCTGGTCTTTTGCATCGCCGATTTATTGGAGCGACGCTCTTGCACAGGAGGTCGGCGGCGCTTCGATGCTGGACTCGGATCTTTGCGTGATCCGTGGCACGGATTACTTCATTCGTTGCACGCTGGAGATCCCGATCCACGGCGCGTCGGAGCCTGTCACCTGGGGTGTCTGGGCAACGCAGAGCAAGGCGAATTTCGAGCTATACCGCGATACCTTCTTCAGCTCACCGGAACGGACTACTTTCGGATACCTTGCCAATCAGCTTCCGGGCTATGCCGATACGCTGAGCCTAGCCTTGGCCGTCAACTGGCAAGGCAATCGCGCTCGACCGTGGATTGGAATCGAGGAGACGGATCACGAATTGCACAAGGATTGCGTCGAGGGAATAAGTTGGGAAAAGGCCATCGCGCTTGTGCAGCCGAACTTGCACTGAATGGCCGGATTTGATCAACCGGTGGAAATGCGGCCGCGATCTGCGGCGGCGGAGCCGAAGGGATGTCGGCTGGCCGGGCAACAGTTCAGCCAGTGCATTCAAGCGCGGGCCTCAGCCCGCGCGGTTCAGCACTTTTGCGGCGATCAGGCCGCCTGACGATTGATGCTCGCTTCGGCCATCGAAGTGAGCTTCTGGTCGGCCGCCTTCTCCTCCTGGAGGTTCTGTTCGAGGACGCTGGCGCAATCGCTGCGGCCGAGCTGCTTGGCCCAAGCAATCATCGAGCCGTATTTCGTGATCTCGTAATGCTCGACAGCCTGCGACGCCGCGATGATGGCGGCGTCAAGCACCTGTTTGTCGGCGACCTCGCCCGCTACCTCGTTGGCTTCCTTGATGATGCCATCGATCGCCGGGCAGTCCACGCCTTTGACAGT
>JACCSN010000184.1 GCA_013812985.1 Hyphomicrobiales bacterium
TCCGTGATCCCCTGCAGGATACGGACCTTATCATCGGACCGACCTCGCAACACGAATTTCGTGTCGCCTAAATTCAGCTCGCCAGAAAACCGGCAGAACTTCGTGAGCGCAAACTTTCCTCTTAGTCGATATGTGCCTTCTACCTGTCGGTCTCTGAATTCCGTGCATTGCCCTGAGACAGCGCCCGACGATTGAATCTCGAGAGCGCAAATATCGCTTCCACCGGGTGTGAACGTCCAATCGCCCGCCAGTTCGGACGTGCCGCACGCTTGAGCAGTTACAACGCTCGATGCGATGATAATTCCCGCGATCATGACACGCATGCGGCCCCCCACAAAAGCACTCGATCGAGAACGATACAGTAGCATAACTGACACCGGGGATTTGGTCCACCGTGACTGACCGCTATTCGTTCATCAGCGAATTATGTTGCTGAACTGCAACTCCGGGAGGCAGGCCGATGCTCACGACTTCTTCGGCTGGTAGACCTGCTCCGGGCCTGGAAACGTGCCGGCGCGGACCTCGGAGGCGTAGGCCGCAACCGCCTCCTCGATATGCTCGCGCAACGACCCGAACCTCTTGACGAATTTCGGCACGCGGTCGCTCAAGCCCAGCATGTCCTCAAGGACCAGGATCTGGCCGTCGCAGGCCGGCGACGCGCCGATGCCGATGGTCGGAGCCTCGATCGATTCGGTGATGGCGCGCGCCACGGGCTCCACGATGCCCTCCAGGACGATGGCGAAGGCCCCCGCCTCGGCGATCGCCCGGGCGTCGGCCTCCAGGAGCTTCTGCCCCTCGCCGCTCCTGCCCTGCACGCGGAAGCCGCCCATTGTGTTCACCGCCTGCGGGGTCAGGCCGACATGGCCCATCACCGGCACGCCGCGCTTGACGAGAAAGGCGACGGTCTCCGCCATAGGGACGCCGCCCTCCATCTTGATCGCCCCGGCGCCCGTTTCCTTCAGGACGCGCGAGGCATTGCGGAACGCCTGCTCGCGGCTCTCCTCATACGAGCCGAACGGCATGTCGACCACGACAAGCGCCCGGCTGGAGCCGCGCATCACCGCTCGCCCTTGCAGGATCATCATCTCCAGCGTCACCGGGACGGTGGTCTCCAGCCCGTGCATCACCATGCCGAGCGAATCGCCGACCAGGATGAAATCGCAATGGAGATCGACAATTCCGGCGGTATGGGCGTGGTAGGCCGTCAGCGACACGATCTTCTCTCCGCGCTTGCGGCCGGCGATGTCGACGGCGGTGATTCGGCGTTGGCTGGCCTGGAGCGACATGGCTGCTCAGGCGAGCGGGCTGACGCCGATCAGCCACTCATGCAGGCGCCAGACGAACGCCGCCCACAAGACCACGCCGAGGCCCACGGCGATCGCGTCGTTTCGCGCCGGGCCGGCGATCCGCACCGTTCCATCCCGGCGGTCGCGCCGGCGGTTCGCGGCGAAGTCCACGATCGCCCAGGCCAGGAACGAGCCGAAAAGCAGAAGGTCGGCGAGCGTGCCGTTGGCCAGAAGGTGGGCGACGGCCCAGACTTTCACGGCGAGGAGCATGGGATGCCCAAGACGCGCCTTCAGGCGTCCGCCGGGCGCCAGAAACACCGCCAGCAGGATGAGCGCGACGAGGTTCAGCGTGACCGCGATATGCTGCGTCCAGACCGGCGGCTCCCAGACCACGACCGGATCGAGCCGCGACAGCCCATAACCCCAGACGATCAGGACGAGGCCGACCAGCGACACCAGCGAATAGAGGCCCTTCCAGGGACCTTCGCCGAGGCGGGCTATCGTGTGCTGGCGCCAGCTCTCGCCGAAGACCCGCACCAGATGGCTGCCCAGGAAGATGACGAGGCCGACAACGAGAACAATCATCGATGCCCTTCCGCCGGCCCGCATGGGCGGCGCGTTTGGGCTATCTTACCTCACCGCGGCTGGCAAGCACGGCCCGCCGCCCGGAACGGAATCTGAGTTCCCGGCTTTTGCCCTCGACATCTGATGAGGAGACGTTTCATGGCGGGCAGCGATTTCCGACTCCCCGGCTTCCAAAGCTCGGTGTCCAGTCCTGAACTCTACATTACCAGCGCGCTGCGCAACTTCCGCGAGGCCTCCCAGGCGTTAGGCGTGGCCGTGGACGCGCTTGTGCTCCGCCTCGCCACCCCGAGGGGCAGCGACAACCCCGATTACCAGATTGAGACCCTCGACGGCGAGGACGCGGCGGTCTTCTCCGGCGAAACCCACGACTTCAAGCACGACGACATCACCATCCATGTCGAGGAGGATCAGCTGCAGGACCAGACCTATTCGGCCGAACAGGTGAAGGATTGGCTGAACGTCCTCAACGGCGAGGGGACTGCCGGTGGGTCAATCAGTCCCATTCTGTCCGACAGCTGGAAGGACAGCGACGCCAGCGATCCCCGCGACTGAACTCCGCCGATCCCGAGCTAGGATGCACGTTTCCGCAAGGCAGCGCCGCGTTAGCCCTCGGCGCTGCGTTGCGCCAGAATCACGTCATTCGGTCACGACCGCCGCGTCATCCGCGGGGCTGACCTTGAGGATCTCGCCGTCGTCTTCGTCGGTCAAAAGATAGAGCGCGCCGTCCGGCCCCTCCACGACGTCACGGATGCGCAGCCCGAGATCGGTGAGCATCCTCTCCTCCGAGACAACCTTGTTCCCATCCAGCTCCAGTCGCACCAGAGATGTCGCCCTGAGACCGCCGACGAACAGGTCGCCCTGCCATTCGGGGAAACTCTCGCCGCTGTGGAACGCCATGCCGGACGGGGCGATGACCGGCGTCCATTGATAGATCGCGTCCTCGAACCCTTCCGCGTCCGACTCGCCGCCGCCGACCGGAGAGCCATTGTAATTCACGCCGAAGGAGACGATCGGCCAGCCGTAATTCTTGCCGGCCTCGGGAATGTTGAGCTCGTCGCCGCCTCGTGGACCGTGCTCGACTTCCCAGAGCGTCCCCGTTTCCGGATTGATCGCCGCCGCCTGGATGTTGCGGTGGCCATAGGACCAGATCTCCGGCAGGGCGCCTTCGGTCGTGACGAACGGGTTGTCCTCCGGAACCGCGCCGTCGGGGTGAAGCCGCACGATCTTGCCGAGATGCGAATTCAGCTCCTGCGCCTGGCCGCGGAACTTCGCTTCCGAGCGTTCGCCTAGGGTGACGAAGAGATCGCCCTCCCCGTCGAAAACCAGGCGCGAACCGAAATGGTTCGTGCTCCGCACCTTCGGCTGCTGGGAAAAGATCACCTCCACATCCGCCAAGCCGGTCATGTCTTTGCTCAGAGTTCCGCGAGCGACCGCGGTTGAATTGCCGCCCTCGCCCGGCTCCGAGTAGCTGAGGTAGACGCGGCGATTCTCCGCGAATCCGGGATCGATTTCGATGTCGAGCAAGCCGCCCTGACCGCGCGCATCGACCTTCGGCACACCGGACAGCGGCTTCGACAGCTTACCCTCGGGTGAGACGCGGCGAAGCTGCCCCCGCCGCTCGGTCACCAGCGCGCCGCCGTCCGGAAGGAAGGCGAGCCCCCAAGGATGATCGAGTCCGTCGGCCACCGTCTCGATATGAATCTTCGCCTGTTCGGTGTCGAGGGTCGTGTCCAGCGCGAAAGCTTGAGGGCCGACTGCAATGGCGGCCGAAGCGAGGATCAGCTGGTTGATCGCGCGTTGACGCATGGTTGTCTCCTTCTCTCCGGCCGTGACCGGAACCTCGTTCTCGCTGCGGCAATCACCCGGTTCACCTTTGGTTCCACCCTCACGTATTTGTTGATCGCGCAGCGACGATCCGCTTCGCGCAGATGCTCGGAACCCACCTCGGCTGGTAAGCGTCACGTCCCTCATGCGGGTCGAAATCGTGACTTGAACCTTCCGGCGGATCGGACTAGGTTCAAGTTCATCCAAGGAAAGGGAGGTCTAGAAAAATGGCGCCTTCGACGCAACCTGGGCCGGTTTCGTAGAGCCCGCAAGCTCCCGCGAGATCGGCCGTCCTCTCACACAATTAGATCAGATTCTCTGATGCAGCTTGGACTGCGCTGCTCTGACGGCTACGACGTGCGAGTTGAGGATCGCCTTCTCGCCACCAGGGTTTCGAAGTTGAATGCTGCACGACACAAATTGAAGCTACAGGGTTGCAGGCACTCTCCTTGATGGGGCCAGAAAGCACCGGCCACCCTTGAAATGGTGGGAGAGAGCGAGAAGCCCTTCCTAGGCGGTTCTTCGGCGCGTAATCCTTCGCGACGGAGAGCCGCCCAGGCGAACTGAGTTCCCCCCAGCCTTGTTGTTTTGAGTGGACCTTCCGCTTCGTTCAGCCAGCGGAGCTTGCTGGTTCACCAATCTCACATACCCATTGTTGCTCGGCCGCTCGCGCACCTTCCGGGCCTACGCTCCAACCGCCTTAATGCTGCCCGAAGCCTCCGGAACAAAGAACGAACTTGATGTCGGCGGCATGTCAGCCCGTCGTGGCAAGCTTGTTTACTGATTCGTGAACACCATGAGCGCCATGGACCGCAAGGACGACCTCTTTCCAGATGCCGGCACAGATGCGGGCGACTCCGCCGTGCCGGAACCCCCCGCGCGCCAATCTCGCCGCATTGCCGCCGCCGCCCCTGTCGCCGCCACCTATACGGCGGCGGACATCGAGGTGCTGGAGGGGCTTGAGCCTGTCCGCCGCCGGCCGGGCATGTATATCGGCGGCACCGACGAGAAGGCGATGCACCACCTCTTCGCCGAGGTCATCGACAATTCCATGGACGAGGCGGTGGCCGGCCATGCCACCTGGATCGAGGTGGAGCTCGACGCCGAGGGGATGCTGTCCGTCACCGATAACGGCCGCGGCATCCCGGTCGACCCTCATCCGAAGTTCCGCGAGAAATCGGCGCTCGAGGTCATCATGACGACCCTGCACGCCGGCGGGAAATTCGATTCGAAGGTCTACGAGACTTCGGGCGGCCTGCATGGCGTGGGCGTCTCCGTCGTCAACGCCCTGTCGGACCGGCTGGACGTGGAAGTGGCGCGCGAGCGCAAGCTCTACCGGCAGTCCTTTTCGCGGGGCCGGCCGACGGGTCCGCTGGTGGAAGCCGGCGAGGTGCATAATCGCCGCGGCACAAAAATCCGCTTCCACCCCGACCCGGAGATTTTTGGCGCAAAGGCGCGATTCGAGCCGGACCGGCTATTTCGGATGGCGCGGTCCAAGGCCTATCTCTTTGGCGGCGTCGAGATTCGCTGGTCCTGCGCGCCGGCCGTCCTTCCCGAGAAGGGCGACACACCGGCGAAGGCGGTTTTTCATTTCCCCGGCGGCCTCAAGGACTACCTGGCCGAATCACTTGTCGGCGAAGCCCTCGTCGGCGGCGAAATCTTTGCCGGAAAGACCGCCCGCCAGGGCGGCCACGGCGGGCTCGAATGGGCGATCGCCTGGTTCGGCGGGGACGGTTTCGCCCGCTCCTATTGCAACACGATCCCCACGCCCGAGGGCGGCACGCACGAAGCCGGATTGCGCAGCGTTCTCATGCGCGGCTTCAAGGCCTATGCCGAGCACGCCGGCAACAAGCGAGCCGCCGTCGTCACCGCCGACGACATCATGACGTCCTGCGCCGCCATGCTGTCGGTGTTCATCCGCGAGCCCGAGTTCGTCGGCCAGACGAAGGACCGGCTGGCCAGCATCGAGGCGGTGCGCATCGTCGAGAACGGCATCCGCGACGCCTTCGACCATTGGCTGGCGGCCTCGCCGGCGCGTTCGACGCAGCTTCTGGACTGGGTGATCGACCGAGCCGAGGAGCGCCTCCGGCGCCGCCGCGAGAAGGAGATCTCGCGCAAGACCGCCACCCGCAAGCTGCGCCTCCCCGGCAAGCTCGCAGATTGCAGCTCAGGCGTCCGCGAGGACACCGAGCTCTTCATCGTGGAGGGTGATTCGGCCGGCGGCTCCGCCAAGCAGGCGCGCGACCGCCGCACGCAGGCGATCCTGCCGTTGCGCGGAAAAATCCTGAACGTCGCCAATGCCGGGCGCGAGAAGCTGGCGGCGAATCAGCAGCTTTCCGATCTCCTGCAGGCGCTCGGCTGCGATTCGGGCTCGCGCTACCGTGAGGACGACCTCCGCTACGGCAAGGTCATCATCATGACCGACGCCGACGTGGACGGCGCGCATATCGCCTCCCTGCTCATCACCTTCTTCTATCGCGAGCTGCCGGAACTGATCGACCAGGGCCACCTCTACCTCGCCGTGCCGCCGCTGTTCCGCATCGCGCAAGGGCCAAAAGTTCTCTTCGCCCGCGACGACGCGCATCGCGACGAGCTCCTGAAGACGGAGTTCGCCGGGCGCGGCAAGGTGGAGACCAGCCGCTTCAAGGGTTTGGGCGAGATGCCGATGCAGCAGCTCCGCGACACAACCATGGATCCCGCCAAGCGCACGCTGCTCCGGGTCGAGGTGGTCGACGCCGAGATCCAGCTGACGCGCGACACGGTCACGCGGCTGATGGGCGCCAGGCCGGAAGACCGCTTCTCCTTCATTCAGGAGCGCGCGGCTTTCGCCGGCGAGGAGCTGATCGACGTTTAGCGGCGGCGCCGCTCGGTTCGGCCTCCCCCTCGCCGCATCAGATCAAGGAGCCCGGCGAACCGGGCTCCCTCTCGTTCAGGTTGGGAACGATCAACCGCCGCCGAAAAGATTGCCGAACTTGAGGTTGACGCGGCCGCGGACCACATCGGCGTCTGTGTTAAGCTCAGCGTCTTCCGTATCCAGAACGTCCTCGAAATCGTAGTGGAGATATTCCGCGCCGACCGTCACGTTGTTCGTGACCAGGAACTCGCCGCCGCCGCCGGCGGCCCAGCCGATCTCGATCTCGCTGTCGCCTTCGCCGCCGGTCATATCGATCCTGGCGAAACCGACGCCGCCGGTCCCGAATACGAGAAACCGATCGACGGTGAAGCCGGCCCGGAGCCTTGCGGACGCGAGATAGTCGTAAAGCTTGGCGTCTTCGTCATCAGTGCCGTCGTCGAACGAAGCTTCGATGCCGGACCAGCTCGCATCGCCCTCCGCCCCGAGCACAATGCTGTTCCACTGCCAATTGACCCCGACCTGGCCGCCGAAAACAGGCCCTTCGATGTCGACGCCGAACGCGTCGTTCAAGCCGATGCAGCGCTCGTCGTCATCATCAGCGTCGCCGCTGTCGAACCCGCCGTCCAGACAGGCCTCAACATCCGACCAGCCGTAGCCGCCGTGCAGGCCGACGTAGAAGCCGCCCCAATCGCCGGCCGCGATCGGCGCCAGGCTCGGACCCGGCTCTTCGAAGGGGAGGAAGTCGGCAGCATGGGCGGCGCTCGAAATCAGCGCGGCAGCCGCCGTGGAGAGGAGAAAACGCATCATAACAGCCCTCGAATATTCGATGAGGGAGTCCTAATGAATTCTGACTAATGAAGCGTTTACTCGAGGCTAACCATCGCGAGTCAAAGAGCGGCCATCGGCGACCTAAAGCCAGGGCCACGGAGAACAAAAGGAGAGAGGCTGAGGATTTCTGTCGGATTTGCAGGTGCCAAAAGAAAAAGCCCGGCAAAAGCCGGGCTGATCCTATTGTCTTGCGAAATTTGCCGATCAGCCGCCGCCGAAGAGGCTGCCGAACTTGACGTTCACGCGACCGCGGACCACGTCGATGTCGTCAAGACCCATGTTGTCATCGCCGCCGCTTCTGCCGCCGCCGCTGCCACCGCCGCCGCGATTGCGGTTGCCGCCATTGTCATCGTCGTCGTCATCGTCGAAATCGTAGTGCAGGTATTCCGCACCGATCGTGACGTTGTCGGTGATCATGAACTCGGCGCCACCGCCGGCAACCCAACCGACTTCGGTGTCGTCATCGTCATCATCGTCGCTATTGTTGCCGCCGCCGCCATTGCCGCCGCGGCCACTGCCGCCACCGCCGCCGCCATTGCCGCCAAAGCCGTCGCCTTCGTCGAAGCCGGCAAAGCCGACGCCGCCCGTGCCGTAGATCAGGACACGGTCCAGGCCAACGCCTGCGCGCAGTCTCGCCGAGGCAAGCCAGTCGATGCCGGCCTCATCGTCGTCATCGTCATCGTCATCGTTGTCATCAAACTCGTCCTCGAGGTCGATGCCGGACCAGCTCGCGTCGCCTTCCGCGCCGAGCACGAACCAGTTCCATTGCCAATTGACGCCAACCTGACCGCCGATCACCGCGCCTTCGAAGTCAGAATCCTCGAAGTTGAAATCATTGTCGGAGAAATCGCCGTCGCCGTTGCAGTCACGAGAGCCGCCGCCGTTGCCGCCGCCGTTCCCGCCGCCGCCATTGCCGCCGCCACCAGCGCGAGCGTTGAAGATGTCATCGTCGTCATCATCGTCATCATCGTCATCATCGAAGATGCCACCGTCGTCATCATCATCGTCATCGTCGGAAATGTCTCCGAACTCACTGCAACTGCCGTTGGCGTTGGCCCAACCGTAGCCGCCATGGATACCGACATAGAAGCCTGTCCAGTTGCTGGCCATCGGGGCAGGAGCGAGCATGGGGGCCGGGGCCTCCATGATCGGCAGATCGGCCGCATAGGACGCGCCGGAAATCAGCGCGACAGCGGCGGTAGAAAGAAGAAAACGCTTCATAATCTTATGACCCCCTCACTCGGGATTGGTGATTCGAAACTATCGGATCGAGCTCGCGATTGCTGTCACCTTTCGGCAACGCCCGGAAACCATCGCCCGTCCAGCCCGGCATGCCTCGTTCTGATGGACGAGGCGCGGGTCAGAAAGGTGGACGAACAGGAACCGAAGCACTCGGGAACTCCTCATGCAGTGCGGGGCTGGGTTTAGCGGAGCTTGCATCTTCATGCTGTAGCTTTTCCGCAACCCCAACGCACCTTCTTGCAAGGGGACGTTCATACACCGTCAAGGTAACCCGGACGTAAACGGTCGCGGATTCACGCGCATTTTTCCGCTCTCGGGTCGTCACCCATATCCTGTTGTGCTCACCCAGCGATGCGATCACACCGCGACAGCCCGCCGAGAACACCGAAATTCCTGAAATCCTCGACGCTTAAGGGCTGTTCGGCTTGACAGGTGAAGTCGCCTACCTATGTTCCGCTCACCGGAAACCACCCGCGACGATGCTTTTTCCGCGCGGGCTCCCAACATATCCATGAGCTTCGACACACTCGGATTAAGCGTCAAGGTCCTCTCGGCCGTGAAAACGGTCGGGTACACCACCCCCACCCCCATCCAGGAACAGGGCATCCCCCACGTCCTGGCGCGGCGCGACGTGCTTGGCTTGGCTCAGACCGGCACGGGCAAGACCGCCTCGTTCACCCTGCCCATGCTCACGCTTCTGGAGAACGGGCGCGCCCGCGCCCGCATGCCGCGCACGCTGATTCTGGAGCCGACCCGCGAACTCGCGGCGCAGGTCCAGGACAGTTTCGAGCGCTACGGCGCGAATCACAAGCTGACCGTGGCCCTCCTGATCGGCGGCGTCTCCTTCGACGAGCAGGACAAGAAGATCACCCGCGGCGCCGATGTGCTGATCGCCACGCCGGGCCGGCTGCTCGATCATTTCGAGCGCGGCAGGCTCTTGCTCACCGGCGTCGAGATCCTCGTCATCGACGAGGCGGACCGCATTCTCGACATGGGCTTCATCCCGGACATCGAGCGGATCGTGAAACTGCTGCCCTTCACCCGGCAGACCTTGTTCTTCTCGGCGACGATGCCGCCGGAGATCACCCGGCTCGTCGACCGCTTCCTGCACAACCCGGTCCGCGTCGAGGTTTCCAAGCCCGCCTCGACGGGCGAGCACATCTCGCAGCGGCTGGTTGCTTCAGGGGCCAAGCCGAACGAGAAGCGGGCGACGTTACGCGCGCTGATCGATCAGGCCGGCGCCGATCTCTCCAACGCCATCGTGTTCTGCAACCGCAAGCGCGACGTGGCGACGGTTCACCGGTCGCTGGAGCGCCACGGCTATTCCGTCGGCGCGCTGCACGGCGACATGGACCAGCATGCGCGCCTGGCGACGCTGGACAGTTTTCGCGACAACCGGATCACGCTGCTGGTCGCCAGCGACGTGGCGGCGCGCGGGCTCGATATCCCGGCGGTCAGCCATATCTTCAATTTCGACGTGCCCACGCATTCGGAAGATTACGTTCACCGGATCGGGCGCACCGGCCGCGCCGGGCGGGCCGGCCAGGCGATCACCATCGTGACCAAGCCTGAAGCGAAATACATCCAGGCGATCGAGAAGCTCACCGGCAAGCCGATCGAATGGTCGGAGCCGCCCGCCGGCGCCGCCTTGAGCGAGGGCGACGAAGCCCCGGCTTCCGAAACTGGCGAAGAGGCGCGCCGCGACAGAGGCGGCCGCTCGCGGCGTAAGCGCGGCGCGGAAGCCGGCGAGCGCGCCGAGACGCGCAGGCCGAAGGCGGCGGAAGCCGGGTCCGAATCACGAGAACGCACCGAGACACGCGCGCCGCGGGCGACGGAAGCCATCTCCGGTGAGCGGCGGGAGAACGCCGGCCGTGGCGCTCGGCGTAACGAGAGCGGCCGTTCGCCTACCGAGGGTAGTCGGCGCCGTCGCGATACGCCGCCCGATCGTGATCGCGATCCGCCGCGAGAGCGGCCGCGGCGGCATGAGGAACTTGCGGAGGCGTCATCGGTAGTCGGCTTTGCCGACCATGTGCCGGCCTTCCTGCTCCGCCCGGTGCGTGCGCCGCTGGCCGAGGAGAGCGTCGAAGACGCTTAGGCCCCTTCCTTGCGGCCGCGCTTGCCGCTTCTGAGCGCTGCCTCGCAGGCGATGTTGACCCAGTCCCGCAGCAGGTCAGGATCGTCGGCGGCCTGTTCCGGCAGGCTTCGATACGACATCTCGACGCTCTTGCCATCCTTCTCATAGAGGAACGGCCGGCAGCCCGCCTCGCGGTAGCGCTCCGCGCAGGCCTCGTCGCATTTCAGGTAGATGTCGCTATCGGCGACAAGCGCGAACATCACGCCGTCGCGATAGATCCCGGCGCCGCCGAACATCCTGCGGATGGTGATCGGGCCGACGGGATCGAAGAGATCGTGCAGCCAGCCGTCATCCGGCCGGGACGGGCCGCTGCTCAGTTCCGCGCCTCCGCCAGGAGCTCGGGCGCGACAGGGCGGATTTCCACCGATTCGCCGCAGCCACAAGCCGACGTCTGGTTGGGATTCCTGAAAACAAATCCGGTGCGCAGCTTCGTCACCTCGAAATCCATCTCGGTGCCTAGCAGGAACAACGTCGCCTGCGGATTCACGAACACCTTGGCGCCGCCGATATCGACCGCATCGTCGGCGGGATGAGCTTCCCGCACCAGATCGACCGTATATTCCATGCCGGCGCATCCGCCCTTCTTGATGCCGATGCGGACGCCCTCGGCCGCGCCTGCGGCATTGTCGACAATGTCGCGGACGCGCTCGGCGGCGCGGTCGGTGACGCGGAGAACCTGGAAGCGGGGACGTGCCATGAGCGCAACGTAAGCCCTTTGGAGGAGAAATTCCAGCCGCCCCTGAGACCGTTGCTTCCGATTGTTCCGCAGTTGCCGCGCAGGGCATGGATGCACGCGCGCCGGCAGGAAGATCCTTTGTTCCCATCGCCGCTGAGCGGAAGCACATCCAGCGCCTCTTTCGCCAGGCGCGACTCGCCGCCGCCATGCGCTCGGCGCTGTCAGGCCGCCTCAGGGGCCGTCGTAATCCGGAGGCGGCTGCCCGGCGCTGCCGTTGCGCCGGAGCTGCTGCTCGCGCAGGAAGGTCAAGAGCCCGGACCCGATGATGATGGCCGCCCCGACCAGCATATGAAGCTGCGGCCGGTCGCCGAAGAACAGATAGCCGAACAGGACGGCCCAGATGATGAGCGTGTATTGATACGGAACCACGACCGAGGCCGGCGCCAGGCGGAGCGACCGGTTGACCAGGAGGATCGCGGCAAGCGCGACCGCGCCGAGCAGCGCCAGCATGCCGACATGCGGGGCGGACGGCTGGACCCAGGCGAACGGAGCGGTGAACGCGCCGAAGATCAACGCCCCCATGACCTGCGTCGAAACCAGGACCATGCTCGACGTGCCGCGCAGATGCCGCGTCGCGATCATCAGGCACGAGAAGATCATGCTGCCGGCGACCGCCACTACGGAATAGAGGCTCAGCGCGCCGGCCGAGGGCTGGAGCACGACGACGACGCCGGCGAAGCCGACAAGGACGGCCGCCCAGCGGAGCGGCCCGACGGCTTCCTTGAGCAGCACGGCGGAGAGCGCGGCGACGAAGATGGGAGCGGCGAGGTAATAGGCCATGACATCGGCGAGCGGCAGGCCGGAAACGGCCCAATAGAAACAGGCGACCTCCAGGGTGGACAACGCCGCCCGAAGGACTTGCAGAAACGGCTGCGGCGCCGTCCGGAACGCGGTCCACCCCGCTCTGAGGACGAAGGGCGCGAGGACGATCAGCGCCGCCACGCTGCGGAACAGGAGGACCTGCCCGACCGAATAGGTCCCGACGAGCCACTTCCCCAAGACGTCGTTCAGCGAGAACATCAGCATGCCGAGGAGCATCATGCCGATGCCGGCGAGATTGCCGGAGGGAATCGCAGCGGGGCGGTTCATCCCTGGAAGCGGTCGATCGGGGACACGGGCCGCGGCTTCCTCACTCAAGATGAACCGCTATGTCGATCGCGGTGAATCCCGCCCGCCGGCAGCTCAGCACGGCGGAGAGCTCAAGCATGCCCCGGATAATTCGGGCTCTCGCGCGTGATCGTCACGTCGTGCACATGGCCCTCGCGGAGGCCCGCGCCGGAAATGCGCACGAACTCCGCCTTGCCGCGGAACTCGGCGAGGTCGCGCGCGCCGACATAGCCCAAGGCGGCGCGCAGGCCCCCGGCGAGCTGGTGCAGCACCGCCGCCGCCGGCCCCTTATAGGGCACCTGCCCTTCGACGCCTTCCGGCACGAGCTTGAGAGAATCCCGCACCTCGGCCTGGAAATAGCGGTCGGCGGAGCCGCGCGCCATGGCGCCGACCGAGCCCATCCCCCGATACGCCTTGTAGCTGCGGCCCTGGTGGAGATAGACCTCGCCGGGACTCTCCTCCGTGCCGGCGAGCAGCGAGCCGATCATGGCGACGCTCGCGCCCGCGGCGAGCGCCTTGGCGAGATCGCCGGAGAACTTGATGCCGCCATCGGCGATCACCGGCACGCCCGCCGCGTCCGCCACGGCCGCCGTCTCCATCACGGCGGTCAGCTGCGGCATGCCGACGCCCGCCACGATCCGGGTCGTGCAGATGGAGCCTGGCCCGATCCCGACCTTGATGGCGTCCGCGCCGGCGTCGATGAGCGCCCGCGCCGCCTCGCCGGTCGCCACATTGCCGGCTATGACCTGCGCCTCGTTTGAAAGGCGCTTCACGGCGGCGACGGCCTTGAGAACCAGCTCGGAATGGCCGTGCGCGGTATCGACGACAATCACGTCGCAGCCGACGTCGAGGAGCCGTTCGGTCCGCTCCAGGCCTTTGTCGCCGACGGTGGTCGCCGCCGCGACGCGGAGCCGCCCCTGCTCGTCCTTGCAGGCGCTCGGGTGAAGGCGCGCCTTCTCGATATCCTTGACAGTGACCAGGCCGACGCAATTGCCGGCGGAATCGATCACCAGGAGCTTCTCGATCCGGTGGGCGTGCAGGAGTCGTTTAGCCTCCTCCTGGCTGATATTGTCGTGGACGCGGATGAGGTTCTCATGCGTCATCAGCTCGCGCACGCGCTGCCGCGGGTCGGAGGCGAAGCGCACGTCGCGGTTGGTCAGGATGCCGACGAGCCGCCCGACGACCTGCCCGCCGGCGCCGCCATTCTCCACGACCGGGATGCCGGAAATGCCGAAACCTTTCATCAGGGCGTGCGCGTCGGCGAGGGTGGCGTCCGGCCCGATGACGACGGGGTTCACCACCATGCCGCTCTCGAATTTCTTCACCTGGCGCACCTCTTCCGCCTGCGCCGCCGGATCGAGGTTGCGATGAATGACGCCGATGCCGCCGGCCTGCGCCATGGCGATGGCGAGGCGCGCTTCCGTCACCGTGTCCATGGCCGACGACATGATCGGCAGGTTGAGGCGGATCGCGCGGGTCAGGCGGGTGGAGAGGTCGGTGTCGGCGGGAAGCACCTCCGAATGCCCTGGCTTCAGGAGCACGTCATCGAAGGTGAGCGCCTCGCGGCCGGTGACGACGTCGACGATGCGGGCCATGCCAAGCCTCCGAAGGCGATAGGCCGACCGCGCGGGCTTGAGTGCTAAGCGGGGGCGGAACGGCGTTAAAGGTTGGCGCGGGTGATTAACATGCAGCGGGAGACTTGGGAACGCGGATCAGCAGGCGACGGCTGCGATATAGCCCTGCTCGGCATAAGCGAGAATCTTTCGATCGCGCGTCACAATCGACAAGCCATGCTGGCGGCAGGTCGCGATCAGAATCCGATCAACTGGACCAGGTGGCGGGTTGCCGGGCAGATTCGTTGAACGAACGAGGATAGGGACCGACAGCTCCGTAATCGCAAATCCCGGCGTTCTCAGAGCCTCGGCAAACCATTCCTCTACACCAGTCCGAAGCACAATCCGCCCTTTGGCCTGCAGAAGCCCTATCTCCCAGGCCGAGATGGGCGAAACGTACACCGCGCTTCTCGCGGCAGCGGTTTCGATCGCAATTTGGCTTTCTTCACTCAGATACTCGCCGCCCATCATCCAAAGCAGGCCGCATGTATCAAGGATTAGAGCCTTATTCATGCAGAATGCCGCGCTCAGCATTCCAAATCTGGCCCGTCGGCTCCGTCAGATCCACATCGGGTCTAAAAACGATGATCCCCGCATTCGGCCGAACAGCGGGGAAGAACTTGGCGGAAGCTTAAGCCGAGAATCTTCTCCACCTTAACCTCATATGAACGACGGATATCATATGAGCAAATATGAGGCGCTTGGCAGATTCCTCCAAGGGTTGTCGGCCGCCGCGGTCCATCTCAGCTTCGAGGATTCTCTTCCGCCCTGATCGTCAACGTTCAGTTCGCCCCCCGAAACCCCGTCGCCAGCAGGTACAGTTCCGGGCTGTCGGGCCGGCTGGCCGGCGGCTTGACGTGCTGCACCTTCGTGAAATCGCGCTTCAACGCGGCAAGCAGAACGTTCTCCGTGCCGCCGCGGAACACCTTGGCGAGGAACGTGCCGCCGGGCGCCAGCACATCGCGGGAAAAATCCGCCGCCGCCTCGCAGAGCGCCACGATCCTCAAATGGTCGGTGGCGCGGTGCCCCGTCGTCGGCGCGGCCATGTCGGAGAGAAGCAGGTCGGCCTTGTGGCCGCCCAGCGCCTCCCGGATCAAGGCCGGAGCCTCGGGGTCGAGGAAATCCGCCTTGAGGATGCGCACGCCCGGCAGCGGGTCCATGTCAAGATAGTCGATCGCGACGACGCGCGGATCGGCGTCGGTGGCGCCGATGCGGGCGGCCGCCACCTGCGACCAGCCGCCAGGCGCCGCGCCCAGATCCACCACGCGCCGGCCGCTTTTCAGGAGCTTGAACCGCTCGTCGATCTCCAGGAGCTTGTAGGCGGCGCGGGAGCGATAGCCTTCCTGCTTGGAGCGGGCGACATAGGGGTCGTTCAGCTGCCGCTCCAGCCAGCGCTGCGACGAGACTTTTCGACCGCGCGCGGTCTTCACCCGCTCGCGCAAGCCCCGGTGGCCGGTGCCGACAGGCTTCGTCACGACGCGCCCGGGCGCTCGAGGCGGGCGGGCCGTCCGCCGGCGCGCAAATATCCGTCGACGCGCATCAGCTGGACGAGGATGCCTTCCCGGAGGCCGCGGTCGGCGACGCGCAAGCGCCGGCACGGCCATTCGCGCCGAATCGCCTCGAAAATGGCGCAGCCGGCAAGCACCAGGTCGGCGCGCTCGCGGCCGATGCAAGGGTTGTTGCGCCGCGCCTCGTAATCCATGCCCCGGATCTTGCCCATCATCAGCTCGATCTCGCTCTCGTCCATCCACAAACCGTCG
The DNA here is from genome assembly GCA_013812985.1 of Hyphomicrobiales bacterium. Next base: position 15,970 of record JACCSN010000184.1, read on the forward strand.
ATGTAACGCCGGTCATAGCGGGGGAGGTCCAGATGCACGCCGGCCAGGGTGGTCACGGTTCCCGACGTTCCGAGGAAGTGGAACGGCCGCTCGCCCACGGCCGCCTTGAGCGCCTCGCGGGCGTGGAAGCGGTGGAACTCGCCGCGCACCTCCTGGACCATCGCCTCGAAGACAGAGCAGTCCACGTCGATCCCCCCGTGCCGCTCGGCGAGCGTCACGACGCCCAGGGGCAGCGACACCCAGGCCCGCATGAGCCCACCGCGGCGCCGCGTCTTGCGCCGATCGAGCCAGACGATCTCCGACGACCCGCCGCCGATGTCGAAAAGCACGGCGCCGGCGGCATCCTCATCGATGAGCGAGAAGCAGCCCTCCACCGCCAGCTTCGCCTCGGTGCGGCGGTCGATGATCTCAAGATGGAGCCCGGTCTCCTCGCGCACCCGCGCCAGGAACTCCGCACCGTTGGCGGCGCGCCGGCAGGCTTCCGTGGCGATGAGGCGGGCGCGGGCCATCGGCCTGTCGCCGAGCTTCTGCGAGCAGGTGCGCAGCGCGCCGAGCGCCCGATCCATCGCTTCCGGCTTGAGGCTTCCACTTGTGGCGAGCCCTTCGCCGAGGCGTACGATTCGCGAGAACGAATCGACGACCCTGAATGTGTCCGCGGCAGGCTCGGCGACGAGCAGCCGGCAATTGTTGGTGCCGAGGTCCAGTGCTGCATAGTACGGACCGCGTTCGCGCCGCCCTTGTGCGCCGAAGGCACCTCGGTTTTTCCCGGCCTGGCGGCGTCCGGCCCCGCCGGGCCGGCCGGATCGTCCGACCGGTTCGGCGGCGGGAGCGGAACCTGTCGAACGCGCCGGTTCCGCCGGCGCGGCGAGAACCGGCGCGGGCGAGCGCTCCGAAACGTCCGTCGCCGGACCGGGCGCGGACGGCGGCTCGGCCGCGCCCATGCCCTTCATCATGTCCTGCTCGCTTTGTTTGAAGGCGGCGGCCCGAGGGCCGCGCCATGCTTCGCGTCCCCCGCAGGATAGGGCCTGCGCCCCGCCGAAGCAAACCGCGAAGGCGTGGTCAGTTGGGCCGCCGCCCGCAGACCCTCGGCCCCCTCAAGCGAGACCCCGCCAGGCGGTGGCGAAACCAGGGCGGAACCCCATATGCGGCTAGCGGCTTGAAAAGGCGGCGGGCTGCATGTAGGAAATCGCACGCGCCCGGTGGGGGATAGTTCAACGGTAGAACAGCGGACTCTGACTCCGTCAATCTTGGTTCGAATCCAGGTCCCCCAGCCACTCCGATTCATTCCACAACGTCAAAAACTTAGTTGGTGCCTTGGCGTGGGCTTTCAACAACGTTGGAAAGCACCCCGAGCCCTTTGACCTCGACCTCGATGCGATCGCCTGGGCGAAGGAAGCGCTGCGGTTGGCGCGAGCCGCCGGAGCCGTCAGGCGATCCGGTGGCGATCAGATCGCCGGGCGCGAGCGGCATGAACCGTGAGATGTGGGCGATGATCTGCGGGATCGAGAAAAGCATCGCGCCGGTGCTGGTGCGCTGCACCTCGTCGCCGTTCAGGCGCGTCACGAGCGTCCGATCCATGGGATCGGCTATTTCGTCGCTGGTCGTCACCCACGGGCCGCAGCTGCCGGAGGCGAAGAAATTCTTGCCGGAGAAGAGGCTGTGTTTCTGCCAATCGCGAACCGATCCCTCGTTCATGATCGTATAGCCCGCCACGTGGGACAGCGCGTCGGCCTCCGCGATGTCGCGTCCGCCCCGGCCAAGGACGACGGTCAGCTCGCCCTCGTAATCGAGCTGTTCGGACAGGCCTTCCGGATAGCGGATCGGCTGCTGGTGGCCGACAAGGGCCTCGACGGTCTTGATGAAGATCGTCGGCTGCGGCGGGCGCTCGGTCGAGAGTCCGCTGACGGGATGGATCTTTGCGTAGTTCAGGCCCACGCAGAAGATCTTCGCGCCCTCCGCGACAGGCGGCCGATGCGAAATATCCGCGATGGCGTATGTCCGGCCAGCCGCCCGGTGCTTCCGTTCGCTCCAGTCGCCGGCGGCGAGGAATGCGCGCAACGCGGCAGGACCGCTGGAATCGATCAATTCGACGACGGAGCCTTCGTCAGCGAAACCGATCCGGCTCTGGCCATCGGCGTCAAAACTCACAAGCTTCATGGGGCGCTTCTCTTTCGGGAACGGGGTCGTGACGGGAGCGCAATTTGCCCCTCGCCGTGTCAGGCCGCGGTATTGGCTTCGGCGGACAACATGCGCTCGGCGCTGTAGCGCTCGCCGTGCTCGAGGAGTTCGGGCGTGCCGATCACGCGGTTCAGACCGTCGAAATCGAGCATCCGGTCGCGGAAAGCGTGCGTCGTGCCATCCTTGACGAGCGTCGAATAAAAAGCGCCGAGATGGTGACCGACGGCGCGGACCGCCGCGCCCGGGAAGATGGCGATGGCAAACCCCATCGCTTCCAGTTCGGCGACCGGCAACACCGGCGTGCGCCCGCCCTCGATCATGTTGACCAGAAGCGGGGCGCGTCCGCCCAGGCTTTCGGCGGCGGCGCGCATCTGGACAAGATCCTGCGGCGCTTCGACGAACAGGATGTCAGCCCCGGCATCCGCATAAGCGTGGGCCCGATCGAGCGCCTGCTCCAAGCCTTCGACCGCAATGGCGTCGGTGCGGGCGATCACCAGCATCTCGTCGCGTGCGTCGCATGCCGCCTTGATCTTCCCCATCATCTCCGCCTTGGAGATCAGCGACTTGCCCGCAAGGTGGCCGCAGCGCTTGGGAAACGTCTGGTCCTCAAGCTGGATCGCATTCGCGCCTGAGCGCTCGAAGGTGCGGACGGTCCGCTGGACATTAAGGGCATTGCCGAAGCCGTTGTCGCCGTCGGCGATGATGGGCAGCGCGACGCGATCGCGGATCGCCGTAAGGACCTGCGCCACCTCGGTCATGTCGACCAGGCCGATATCCGACCGCCCGAACCGCGTATAGGCGATCCCCGCGCCCGACAGGTAGATCGACTCGGCGCCACTTTGCCGCGCGATCAATGCCGAAAGAGCGTCATAGACGCCGGGGCACAAAAGCAAGCGCTTGTCCGCCAGCCGCTGCTTCAGGGGGTTCATGGATCGCCTCCGTGGGTCGGGCGCTAGGCCTGGAGCGCGGCGACAACGGCGTCGCCCATCTCGCGGGTGCCCACGATTCTTGCGCCGGGTTCGCGGATGTCCCCCGTCCGAAGGCCGTCCGCCAGCACCTTGCGCACCGCCAGTTCGACGCGATCGGCGAGATCCGCCCGTTCGCAGCTGTAGCGCAGCAGCATGGCCGCGGAGAGAATCGTGGCGAGCGGGTTGGCGATATCCTGGCCGGCGATGTCCGGCGCCGATCCGTGGATCGGCTCGTAGAGACCCTTCGTGCTTTCGCCGAGCGCGGCGGAGGGAAGCATCCCGATCGAGCCGGTCATCATCGCGGTGAGGTCGGAAAGAATGTCGCCGAACATGTTGCCGGTGACGACGACGTCGTAGCTCGTCGGCGCGCGCAGCAGGCTCATCGCCGCGGCATCCACATACATGTGGGAGAGCTCGACATCGGGGTAGTCCCGGCCGACCTCGGTCATCACCTCGCGCCAGAGCACCATGGTCTCCAGCACGTTCGCCTTGTCGACCGAGAGCACCTTTCGCTTGCGCGTGCGCGCGACCCGAAATGCGACATGGGCGATGCGCGCCACCTCGTATTCCTTGTAGCGCATCGTATTGATGGCTTCGCGCTCCTGACCTGCCGCTTCGACGCGGCCGCGCGGCTCGCCGAAATAGATGTCGCCGTTCAGCTCCCGCAGGATGAGAATGTCGAGCCCGTCCACCACTTCGGCCTTCAGCGTGGAGGCGTTGCGCAGTTCCGGCAGGAGCTTCGCCGGGCGGTAATTGGCGAAGAACCCGAGCTCCTTGCGCAGCCGAAGAAGCCCCAGGCCCGGCCGCTTGTTGCGCGGCAGGTGCTCGTATTTCGGCGCCCCGACGGCGCCGAACAGGATCGCGTCGGCGCGTCTGGCGAGATCGAGCGTCGCCGGGGGAAGCGGGTCGGCGGCGGCGTCGACGCCGGCTCCGCCTATATGCGCCTCTTCGAATTCCGGCCGGAAGCCGTCGCCCGACAGAGCCGTCAGGACCTTGACGGCTTCGGGGATGATCTCCTTGCCGATCCCATCGCCCGGGGAATCCCCAAAGTGAAAAGCGGAATGAGCGCCGCGTTGGCGTGCGCGTTGTTGGCGGTTTCAGGCCCGGCGACGCCCTGGATCGCGCCATTGCCGAACGTCTCCGGCCGCTTCGCGACGGCTTTCTCGATGCCATAGGATACAAAGGAGGCTAGCGCCTGCGTCGTGCCGGGAATGAGGCCGAGGAAGAAGCCGAGCAGGGTTCCGCGCCCGATCGCTCCGCCGGAATCCTTGAAATCTTGCGCCGTCGGATACAGCCCGTGGAGGTCGCTCCTGTTCAGCTTCGGCGGCGGGTCCTCGACGTTGCGAAGCACCTCGCTGAGCCCGAAAAGGCCCATGACCACGGGGACGAAATCGAGACCGCCGAGAAGCGGCGTGAGACCGAACGTGAGGCGCGGCGTGCCCATCGTCGGGTCCGTGCCGACGAACGCCGAGCAGCAGGCCGAAGATCGCCATGGCGAGCGCCTTGAGCATCGAGTCTCCGGCGAGAAAGGTGAGCGTGGCGAGGCCGACGGTCAGGAGAGCGAAGAACTCCTGCGGCCCGAACTGCAGCCCAAGCTCCGCCAGCAGCGGGGACAGGAAGATCAGGGCGATGACCGCAGCCGTTCCGCCGATGAACGAGCCGATGGCGGCGATGGACAGAGCGACGCCGGCGCGACCCTGCCGCGCCATCGCATGCCCGTCGAGCATTGTCGGCACCGAGGCGACCTCGCCGGGGACGTTCATCAGAATGGCTGTGATCGTGCCGCCGTAATAGCTGCCGTAGAAAATGGCGGCGAGCATGATGATGGCGCCCGTCGCCGGCAGCTGGAACGTCAGTGGAAGCAGGATGACCATGCCGCCGGCGGAGCCGATCCCCGGCAGCACGCCGACCAGCGTGCCGATCAGGCAGCCGATCAGCGCGAACATCAGGTTTTCCGGCGAAAGCGCGATCTCAAAGCCGATGATGAGGGCCTGAAGCGCTTCCATCTCCCGGCCTAAAGTCCGATTCCGCGCAGCAGTCCCGCCGGCGCCGGCGGGAGATAGACCCCCAGCCACTGCGTAAAGGCGTAGCCGACGCCCAGGCTGCCGAAGAGCGCCACCGCCAGGCCGGTCAGGAAAAGCCGGCACCCATAAGTCGCAAGCAACGCGAGCTGGACAACAAACATGGTAAATACGAAGCCGAGACGCTCAACGAAAAGGGCGAAACCGGCAATGCAGACGAGGGTCACCAGGATTCGAGTCCCCGGAGCGCGCGCGGGCAGAAAGCGTTCCGTCAAGACGGGCATGCCGACCAGGAAGGTGCGCGCCAGGATGGCAACGCACAGCCCGCTCAGCAGGATTCCGAGCCACATTGGCAGGAACGCCGGCCCCGGCCCTATCGGCGTGGCGTAGGTCAGGCTGCGCGCTTGCCAGCAAACCCAAAGGCCCAGCGCAAGGAAGGCCAGACACGTCAGCAGATAGCCCGCCCCGCCGAAGCGGTCTTGAGCTGGGGCGGGAGGCGTGGCAGGCAAATCCCGCTTGTCGACCGTCGCGATGCGCACCTCCCCTTTGTCAGATCGTTTTATCTTTCCGCGATTTAGCATCTATGATCGAGCGGTCACAAGTATATATTCGAGGTCGGCGTGAAGAATCCCGGTTTCACGCGCCGGCTTTCGGGCATCGCCACTTGTGCCGGCGGCAGCTGCCGGCATTGCGCATCAGCGTGACTTATGTGTCGTGCAGGAAAATTTAATTGCTCGAGCAGAATTCCAGGTTAGGTTCGCAGTCTCTGCCATATCGGCTGGATAAGCAGCGCGAGGATTCCCGCCAAACCTTTTCTGACCTGTCCTGTGGGCTGAATCCTTGCACTCTGTGTCGCTACGGACTTAAAGCAAGTCTGATGGGCTTGGTTTGCACCTGTTGAGGCGCCCAGGCCTCGTTCCACAGCTCCTGAAAGGAAGCCCCAGCGCGGTCCGTGTTTCAGATCCGCAACGCGGCTCTCGGCAAATGCTGACAACCACAAGCATGCTGTCGATGAGGCGGCAGACGAAACGAGGACATCATGCCGACCTTACCGATTATCGGACCCGAAGCGCTCGAATTCTATCGCACCGCACCGTCGAGCATCGTGACGGATGCTCTCACCAGGTTTGGTGTCGGCGCCTGGATGGACGACGTGTTGCCGCTCGACCCCGCCTGGCGGGTTTCCGGCCGTGTCCGCACGCTGCAATACGGGACGAAGTCCGGGATGAAACTGTCCCGCCACTCCATCTATTCGTTTTGCGACGAGATGGAGCCGGGCGACGTGATGGTGATCGGCACAGGCGGCACACGCGGCTGGCTGCTGGGCGAAAACACCATCCATTATTGCCTGAACCGGGGCATCGGCGGCGTGGTCACGGATGGCAAGGTCCGCGACGTGCGCGAGCTTCTGGAGATCCCGCTGCCGGTCTTCTCCCGCGGCCCGACCGCGCGGCCTTTCCTGTCCGAAGTCGAGGTCGTAGCTGTGGATGTTCCGGTCGAATACGGCGGTGCGTATGTGCGCCCGGGCGACTTTATCGTGGGCGACTTGGACGGGATCGTTCTGGCGCCCAATGAAGCGGCGGAGCCGCTGATCGCGGAGGCCGCCGAGCTCCAGGTGCTCGAGAAGGAACAGGAGATCGCCATCCGCGAGCGGCAATCGCTCGCCATCGTTCAAGATGTGAGCCGCCGCAAGAAACTCCGCAAGGGTCCGGCTTTCAATCCCAAACCGCGCGGCTGAGCCCGCATCGGCGAGGATCGAACATGCGCCTGATCGAGCTCGCGAGCATCATCCGGTCGAAGAATGCCGGGCCCCTTCAGGTGACGATCGATCTCATGTTCTCCGACCGGGAGCGCTACGGGATCGCCGCGACCTCCCCTGCCCTCGATGCGGAGTCCGTGGCCGCGCTTTACGGGGTCGATCCCGCTCGCCCGCGGCCGCAGTGTTCGCGACGAGCAGATCGCGCTCGCTTTGCGGAACATTACAGCGTTCTTCGAAGGCAATCCCCTGGTCAACGAGATCACGCGACTGTCGCGGAGCAGGTGACCGTAAGCGGTGATCCGTTGACGTCCAAACCCCCGACGCCTGAACCGGAGCCGAGCAAGGACCTGAACGAAAGGGCAACCGCAGCCCTTGTTTCAACCCTCGAACCCGGATATCCAGACATTTGCCTGTTTGTTCCCTGGAGACAGGGAAATGCAAACGGCGCAGGAGACTGCCCCCACAGCCCATTTGCTTTTGCTAGCTTTTCTGGCCTGACGCCCCTCCCGAAGTCGCGGGTGATGCTGCGTTTACGTCGCGCCGGCCAGAGTGTCGGGATTGTCCCCGGCGTATCGCATAGCGAATTGTGCGGGTTCGAAGCCACTGAGCGATTGGCGCGGGCTGACCCTGTCGGCTCCTTCCAGTGAAAGTGTTTGGCCATACATGTCAGCAGATCCAAGCGGGTCTTCAACGAACGTCCTTGTCGTGGAAGACGAGATGGTGTTGCGCATGCGCGCGGTCGATATCGTCGAGGATGCCGGGTTCACGGCGGTCGAAGCCGTGAATGCCGATGAAGCGCTGTCTATTCTCGAATCGCGCTCGGACATCTCGCTGCTGCTTTCCGACATCCAGATGCCCGGCAGCATGGACGGATTGAAGCTCGCCCACGCCGTGCACGACCGCTGGCCTTCCATCAAGATCATCCTGGTGTCCGGCCAGGTCAAGTATCCGATACGGACAAGCCAGCCGATAGCCGCTTCTTCGGCAAGCCGCTTGAGGTGAAGCAGATGATTGCGGAACTTCAGGGCATGATGGGCGCGGGCACGCTCAAAATCATTCCTGAGGCCGCCATGCCGCTCGCGGTTGAAGCG
>JACCSN010000217.1 GCA_013812985.1 Hyphomicrobiales bacterium
CCGGAAGCCCAGTCGCGGCGGCAAGCAGTGGTCTCAGGCCGTGCCGGGTCACGACGCGATTTCCCGGATCGTCGAGGGCGGTTGCGGCGGGGCGCGGGGTTGCTGCCACCTGGCGAACCTCTCGACGATTACCATGTGTCCGCCGCAGCAAGGACAGGGTGGAAGGACGTCGGTCGGTTCCTCGCACGGATCGCTACCGGGTGGTGGCGCGACCGCCAGCAGCGCGCGGGCCAGGTCGAGGCTGGCCTTGCGCGAGGACGCGGCGAGCAGGCCGTAGTGACGGATGCGGTGGAACCCGCGCGGCAGGACGTGGAGGAGGAAGCGGCGGATGAACTCGTGCGTGGTGAGCGTCATGACCTGCTGCTGCGCCGCCCCATTGCGGCGATAATCCTTGTAGCGGAAGGTCACGCCGGTCGCCCCCAACGCGATCAGCCGCCGGTTCGCGATGGCGACGCGGTGGGTGTAGCGCGACAGGTAGGCGAGCACCGCTTCGGGCCCGGCGAACGGAGCCTTCGCGTAGACGACCCAGCGCTTCTTCCTGACCGGCGCGAGGTGGCGCAGGAACGCGTGCCGGTCGGCGAGATGGGCCATGGTGCCGAAGAACGCGAGCCGCCCGGCAGCGTGAAGGGCGATGAGGCGACTGAGGAACAAGCGCCGGAACAGTGCGCCAAGCACGCGGACCGGCAGCAGGAACGCGGGTCGCGACGACACCCAGCGGTCGCCGCTTGGCGCGATGCCGCCGCCGGGCACGATCATGTGAACGTGCGGGTGGTGAGTCAGCGCCGAGCCCCAGGTATGGAGCACGGCGGTGATGCCGATCCTTGCGCCGAGATGCTTCGGATCGGCGGCGATGGTCAGCATCGTCTCCGACGCTGCGCGGAATAGCAGGTCGTAGACGAGTGCCTTGTTCTGGAAGGCGATGTCGGCGACCTCGGCGGGCAGCGTGAAGACGACGTGGAAGTAACCGACCGGCAGCAGGTCGGCTTCGCGCTCGGCCAGCCACGTGCGCGCGGCCGCCCCCTGGCACTTGGGGCAGTGCCGGTTGCGGCAGCTGTTGTAGGCGATGCGCCAATGGCCACAGTCGGTGCAGGCCTCGACGTGACCGCCGAGCGCTGCTGTGCGGCAATGCTCGATCGCCGACATGACCTTCAACTGGTGCAGGCTCAGATGCCCGGCATGGGCAGCTCGGTATGCGGGGCCCGCAGCGCGGAAGATGTCGGCGACCTCGATCGAGGTCCGCATGCGACCTCAGCCGTCGGGGCTCGCCTCCGGACCCGAGAACATGGCGAGCTTGTCGAGTGGGCTGATGACGGCGCGCACCGTGCGGGTCGCGACCTTGGTGTAGAAGGCCGTGTTCTCGAGCTTGGCGTGACCCAGCAGCGCCTGGATCACGCGGATATCGACGCCGTCCTCGAGCAGGTGGGTGGCGAAGCTGTGGCGCAACGTATGCGGGCCGACGCGCTTGGCGATGTCGGCAGCATGCGCCGCCTCGACTACGATGCGATGCAGCTGGCGGGTGCTGATCGGCTTCATCGCGTGCTGCCCAGGAAACAGCCAGCCGTCGCGATGCATCACCCCCTGCTGCCGTCCGACCTGCCACCACTGGCGCAGAAGCGCGAGCAGATCGGCCGGGAGCATGGCGTTGCGATACTGGCCGCCTTTACCGCGCTCGACCCGGATCAGCATGCGCTCGCTGTCGATGTCGCCAACCTTGAGCGTCGAGACCTCGGCGACGCGGAGGCCCGCGCCATAGGCGACCGACAGCGCCGCCTGATGCTTTAGGCAGGTCGTTGCCTGCAACAGGCGCGCGACCTCGTCGGGACTCAGCACCACCGGCAACTTGCGCGGATAGGCCACGCGGAACAGCTTGCGGGCGAGGTCGGGCCGATCGACCGTGTGCGTGAAGAAGAAGCGCAGCGCCGCCACGATGCTGTTCATGGTCGGCGCTGGCGTGCCCGCGTCGCGCTGCTCGATCTGAAACCGACGCACGTCGTCCGCCGTCGCCGTATCCGGCGGGCGTCCCAGGAAGGTGGCAAAGCGCCCGACGTCGCGGATGTAGTTGCGCTGGGTGGCGCGCGAGAAGCGCCGCATGTTCATATCGTCGATCAGCCGCTGGCGCAGCGGGGTCATCGGGGCAACAGGTAACGTTGTGGTCATCGGTCAGCTCCTCGGTTGAAGGAGCCGCGATGCTCTGCCCGCAGCCGACGACGCTCAATCCGGTGACTATGCTCGAGGCGACGTGCCTACCTCACCCCACAAACCCCTCCCGCGCAGCGGGTTCGTTCTTCGGCCAACTGCGGTCGTTCAAGTGGGCTCGGCGTGGGTCCGAAAAGGGGTGGAGACAACCGGTGGTCCGCTTGCCGGATCGGATGCGGAGCCGCCACTTCGGGCCACCACTTGGCCGCTATGTTCACCATGAGCTCTATGGCCCCATACCGAGTGCACCCTCCTGCCGGAACTTGTTTTTGGGTCTTACGCCGATGCCATCGAGAACGGCGGCGATCGTGCCATCTTGCTCCTGCATCTCACTTCCGAAGGAGCGGTTCCGGGCCTTGCTAGGCACCGGTGTAGGCAGCGGGCGTGGGCGCAGCAACGTCTTCGCCGATAGCCGGGAAGGCGGCTTTGTTGGCTTTCCTCAGCCGCTCGAAGCGCCGATCGCCGGTCACCTCCAAGAGACCGTCCAGGGCACGCCTAACAGTCGGTTCACTGACCTGGATCGAGTAGGGCGGCCGGCTAAGCACGCTGACCAGCGTCTTTGAAGACTGAGCGCCCCGCCACCTGTTTCCGTCGACGATCTGGACGATCGCCGCTTCTACGTCCTCCCGCTTTGACGGCCGCCCGCGCGGTGTTGCTGGCTCATAGGCATCCCGGCCCTCCTTGCGCTTCCGTGTTCGCCGTCGATCCCGGACGACCCGCGCCAGATCTGTGTCCCTGACCAGAAGCTGGACGCGGCCCAGCGGACGGCCAAGCCGATCCGCCAGTTGCCGAAAGTAGGGGTGCTTGGGCCTGAGATAGGCCAGGCTGCCTACCTTATATGAGCGCGCGAATGGAACAGATTTCAGAATGTCGGGATCGATCGAGACAAGGGCTCCCGTTAGTGGCTGCTCGGCCCAGATCTCGATCGGCTGTCCACCGAGCCGGGGTTTGTGACTGCTGTCGATCTGCTCCCAAAACGCCATAGCGCTTGCTTCCAGTTCCTCTACGCTGAGGCGAGCAGCGTCATAGCCTTGCAAGCGCACGTTCTTGACCACCTCGCTGTAATCTACGCCGGCATGAAGCACCTCGGCCACGCGATGATACGCATCGGCAAGCCTGGTGTATCCTGCAGGCACAATGCCGCTCATCAGAGCCTCCGAGCCTGGTTCGTGATCGCGCTGACGTGGGCTCCCCAGAGATCGAGCGCAGCCTTTCGCTCTGCCAGGAACTCATGCCGCTGGTAGACCGCGGCTACGCCGCCGATCGTCCCACCAACATGGTTCAAAATGCGGTCCGCCACGTGAGGCGCAACACCTAAAGCGGCCATTCCGGACACGACGGTCCTACGAAGATCGTGCAAGCGCCAATTGGACACGCCAGAAAGGGTGTCGAGGCGCAGCTTCATGGACGTGAAGTTCTGGAACGGAACCCGTCCCGTGCTCGTGAACACGAACGAGCCAAGCCGTGGATCTGCCTGGAGAAGATCAAGCGCTGGTTCCGAGAGATGGACCAGATGAGCTCTGCCGTTCTTGGTGCGAGCGCTCCCGAGCGTCCAGGTCTTCCCGAAGAGGTCAATTTCACCCCACGTCAGTTGTGCCACCTCTTCTCGTCGCTGGCCTGTGAGGGCGAGGAGCTCGACAATGCCGCCATAAGGACTGCCGATCTGGCGGGCCGCTGCAAGGATGGACGCAAGTTCGTCGTCGTTGAGGGTCCGCTCCCGTGCTTTCTCTTTGAACGGCAGCGCGATGCCATCCGCCGGCGAGCGCTCCAGGATGCCGCGGCCGACACACCACCGCAAAAACGCCCGCAGGACCTTTGTCAGCTTGTTCGCGGCGTAAGGTGTTCCGCGGCCCTCAACCGCACCTATCAGCGCCATAACGTCTCGTTTGGTGATCTCATGCACGCTGCGGCCCCGCCAGGCGGAGACGACCTCACGATCGAGCAGCTGCCTGATCTCTTTGCGCGACCGAGTGGCGGCAAGGCGCTGCCGATCGTATGCGTCAACAACCTGCTCGACCCGATCAATGGTCAGACGCCGCTTGCCTTCCCGCTTCTCCGTTGCCGGATCCCTGCCATCCAGCTTGGCTGCGAACACCTTCTGGGCTTCAGCTCGCGCACCATGGAGCGTGATGCGGCCATATGGACCGATCGTATATTTGCGGAGCCGCGATCCGGCCCCGCCCGTCCTATACAGAGCGATAAACACCTTCTTGCCTTTGGGCGTGACCTTTACGCCGAAGCCCGGGAGAGAATCGTCCCAAAAGACAACGTCCTTGGGCGGGACCGGCAGGCCGTCGATGGTGCTCTTGGAGAGACGAATGGTTGGCACGACCAGAACCAAATGAAACCTGGAGTTCAAATAGGTAGCACTCCAGGTGCTGCTTGGGGAGGCGCTAGACATCATCGTCCACAGAATATCCAATCCTGCGGATCACTTAGGTCTCACCGGGAATGTCCAGGAACCTGGGGGAACCCAGGCTCCGGGAACGCAAGGGGAGAAGGGGGCGTCCGGCCGTGACCGCTGAGGCCGGTCGTAGGGTAGGCAAAGCGCAGCGTGCCCACCGTCTGCCCGTGCACACGTGGCACGCCGCTTGCGCGGCTTTGCCCACCATACGCGCTGCGAACTGGAATTGAGGATGCGGGTGCTGCTGGTGGGATTGTTAGGTTTCACGCCAGTGAAACCGCTCGTCGAGCATTCCGGTTGTTAGGAACGTCACGGCACAGGTAATCGCGCTCTCCTCATCGACAATTTGGTCCTCACGATAATCTCCTCCTTGCCCGCCAACGATCAGGAGAGCAGATTTATCATGATTCTTATCTGGATCGTATAGTTCTATACAACAATCTCTTTCTCGTATAAAATATACGATAAATCTACCTTGCCCTCCGCCGATCATCAACACGTTTTCAGCGTCTTTTTCTAAGCTAACCAAAGTATATCTACTCGCATCCAGTCTCTTTATGAGCCGCACGAGTTCGCTCTCTGATACGTCCACCTCAACGGAATCGCGGGTTCGAAGCCCTTCCCACTCGTCAGCTGACGCTAGCATAATGCACCTCGTAAAGGGCTAACCGAGTTGATGCTTGTTCCTTCGGGCGTTACCAAGAGCCAGGAAAGAGAGGCTCAGCTGTGACCGCTGACGCAGACACGGCAGCCGCCACGCCATCCCACGGCCGCGTCGCCTCGCGCCAGCCGCAGCGCCGGCGCTTCCGCCTTGCTTCCTGGGCGCCGGTGTTTGTGCTCATCGTGCTCTGCGCCATCATCGCCGCCATCAACCCGAACTTCCTCTCCTTCGGCAACTTCGTGCGGATCAGCCAGGCGGCGATGATCCCGCTGGTGCTCGGCATGGGGGCGACCTTCATCATCCTGATGGGCTCCATCGACCTGTCGGTGGAAG
>JACCSN010000226.1 GCA_013812985.1 Hyphomicrobiales bacterium
ACAACGCCGCCCGCGACGACCGGCACTCCTGGGAAGACGTAACGGCCGAACAATTCGACGAGCGAATCGCGGTCAATCTGCGTCACATGTACTTTGCCATCCAGGCAGTGGCGCCGGACATGATCGCTGCCGGCGGCGGTTCGATCATCAACTTTGGGTCGAACTCCTGGTGGGAAAGCTCCGGAGGCATGCCGGTCTATACGACGTCGAAAGCGGCCGTGCACGGCATGACCCGGTCCTTCGCCCGCGATCTCGGTCCGCACAGGATCCGCGTCAACACAGTCGTTCCGGGCTGGGTGATGACGGAGCGCCAGAAGGCGCTCTGGGCGACGCCGGACGCGCTCGAACGGCACCTTCGCAGGCAGTGCCTGCCTGACCTGATCGAGCCAGTCTACCTGGCACGCATGGTCCTCTTCCTTGCGTCCGACGATGCCGCCATGTGCACCGCGAATAACTACATGGTGGAGGCCGGCTCGATCTAAAGCGGGCTTCGGCCAATTTCGCACTTCGGACACTAAGGAACTCGAGTGCTGCCGTTCTCGCCAACCCCTTAGTTTGACTGAGTCACAAAGCCGCAAGCGATGGGGGTTGAGAATCTTGTAAGGGAGGGGCTTCACGACCGGCACGGGGGCTGAGATGGGCCTGCAAGGAGCGGATGGCGGTGGGTTTGATGCCTATGTTGAGGGACTTGTGAGCGTGATCGGCCACAAGGACCGAGAGGGACCGCTGCGGGATTATTGCCTGGGCCTGATGATGCCGTGCGAGCGCAAGAGCGTGGAGCCGCTGGCGGCGATGACGGCGCCGGCGCGGGTGGCGGCCCAGCATCAATCGCTGCTGCATTTCGTGGGCGCGGGCGGTTGGTCGGACGAGCGGGTGTTGGGCAAGGTGCGCGAGATGGTTTTGCCGGAGATGGAGCGGCACGGCGCGATCTCGGCGTGGATCATCGACGACACGAGCTTCCCCAAGCAGGGGCGGCATTCGGTCGGTGTGGCGCGGCAATATTGCGGTCAGCTCGGCAAGCAGGACAACTGCCAGGTAGCGGTGTCGCTGTCCCTGGCCAATCGCCATGCGAGCCTGCCGGTGGCCTACCAGCTGTACCTGCCGCAAGACTGGGCGAGCGACTGCGCACGCCGGCGCAAGGCGGGCGTTCCCGCGGAGATCGATTTCAAGACCAAGCCGCAGATCGCGATCGAGCAGCTGCGCTGGGCCTGTGTGGCCGGCCTGCCGCGCGGCGTGGTTTTGCTGGATGCCGGCTATGGCAACAACAGCGCGCTGCGCGCTGATATCACGGAGCTGGGGTTGACCTATGCGGCCGGCATTCTGTCGACGACCACGGTGTGGGGGCCCGGCGCCCGGCCGTTGCCGGCGAAGACGTGGTCGGGTCGCGGACGACCGCCGAAGCTGATGCGGCGCGACGACAAGCACCGACCTCTCTCCGTCAAGGCGCTTGCGCTCAGCCTGCCGAAGCGGGCTTGGCGAACGATCGAATGGCGTGAGGGCGCGGCCGAGCCGCTGTGCTCGCGCTTTGCGCGCGTGCGTGTTCGCGTGGCGCATCGCGATTATTGGCTCGCGGAAAGTCGACCGGAAGAGTGGCTGCTCATCGAGTGGCCGAAGGGCGAAAGCGAGCCGACCAAGTACTGGCTTTCGACCCTTGCTGAAGACATCGCCTTTCCTGATCTGGTCGACTTAGCGAAGCTGCGCTGGCGCATCGAGCGCGACTATCAGGAGCTCAAGCAAGAGGTCGGACTTGGGCACTTCGAAGGCCGCGGGTGGCGGGGCTTCCACCACCACGCCACGCTGTGCATCGCAGCCTACGGATTCCTGATCTCCGAGCGGGCGACGATTCCCCCCTCAGCAACTCGTTCCTCCAGGACGTTCCCGGAATTTGCCGTACCCGACGGTCATCGACCCCGAGGACCCGCCGTTGCGGCCCGAACGCCACATCCCAAACTCGATTGCAACCATGCGCCGACGCATCGTCGCCGCCCTCGTCAAAACACTCCCGCGATGCCCGTGCTGCGCAGCGCCCATCGCCAGACAATCACGACCCAGAAATATGTGACACAGTAAGACTAGCAGGCTGTTGAAAAAGGCCCAAAACAGCGGGGTCGCCGGGCCGCCCACGCAAATTCCAATGCGCAATTCGCACTCGTCTGAATCAATTTTCCTCCTGACGCTGTCAAAGGAGGATCGACTTTGCGTGGCGCTCACCCTCAGATTCCTTTTTCATCAGCCTGCTAGCGGAACACCTGGCGCGCCAATTCCAGAGCCAGCGTGGGGTAAAGCCCCAGGACCAAGGTGATGGCCGCGGTCAACAGC
>JACCSN010000239.1 GCA_013812985.1 Hyphomicrobiales bacterium
AATGCGGGATGCCGCCGACCACGTCGACGCCCTTGTCGAGCGCCCGCTCCAGGTTCGCGGCGGCGTTCGGCGAGCGAAGATAGCCGTCCTGCGGAAAGGCGACGAGCTGCAGATCGAGGTAAGGCGCGACGCGGCGCTTCACTTCAAGCAGGGCGTCGACCGCGGTCAGCCGGTCGTCGCAGATGTCGACATGCGTGCGGATGGCGAGGAGGCCCTTCGACACGGCGAGATCGCAATAGCGCAGAGCCCGCTCCATGACGGCTTCGACCGTGAGCAGCGGCTTCAGCTCGCCCCACAGCGCGATGCCTTCCAGGAGGGTTCCGGACTGGTTCAGCCTGGGAAGCCCGAGCGACAGCGTCGCATCCATGTGGAAGTGACAGTCGACGAAGGGCGGCGAGACGAGCCGGCCGGCGGCGTCGATGGTGCGCCGGGCTTCGGCGGAAACGTCCGGCTCGATCGCGGCGATCTTGCCCTCGGCGCAGGCGATGTCGATGCCCGTGCGGCCGTCGGGGAGGTTCGCGCCCCGGATGAGGAGGTCGATCGGCCCGGCCACTAGCGCTCCTCCTTGCGGAACGGGGTCAGCAAAGCCGCCGGTGCGCGGGCGTTGCGCGACACCAGCGCCATGGCGACGATGGTCATGACGAAGGGGAGCATCAGCAGGACCTGGTAGGGGATGTGCAGCACGTTGGTTGCCTGCAGCCGGAGCTGCAGGGCTTCCAGCGCGGCGAAGAGCAGGGCGCCGGCGGCGCAGCGCCAGGGGCTCCACAGGCCGAAGACGACCAGCGCGATCGACACCCAGCCGCGCCCGGAGATGACGCCGAAGGTGAAGGCGTTGAACTGCGAGATGGTGAGATAGGCGCCGGCCATGCCCATCAGCGCGCCGCCGATGACGAGCGCCTGCGTGCGCATCCCCCAGACGCTGACGCCGGCGGCGTCGGCGGCGCGCGGGTTCTCGCCGACGGTGCGGAGATCGAGGCCCCAGGCGGTGCGGAAGAGCAGGAAGGCGGTCGCCGGGACGGCGAGGAGGGCCACGTAGGTCAGCGGCGCCTGGTTGAAGAGGACAGGGCCGAGGAGGGGCATTTCCGACAGGAGCGGGATGGGAACGGGCTTGAACGATACGATGCTGGGCGGAGAAGCGGGCTGGCCGAAGATCAGCCGATAGAAATAAAAGGCGAGCCCGGTTGCGAGCAGCGTCAGGCCGATGCCGGAGACATGCTGCGAGACGCCGAGCACGACGGCGAGGAAGGACATCAGCAGCCCGGCGAGCGCGCCGGTGAGGAGGGCGGCGGCGACGCCGATCCAGAGGCTGCCGGACAGATAGGCGGCGGTGAAGCCGACCATGGCGCCCAGGACCATGATGCCCTCGATGCCGAGATTGAGCACGCCGGAGCGCTCGGTGATCAATTCGCCGAGGGTGGCGAGCATGAGCGGCGTGGAGATGCGCACCATCGCCGCGAAGAAGCTCACATCGAGGAGGAGAGCGAGCGTCTCGGTCATGCCCGCTCCGCCGCCCGAACGTCCCCCTCCCCACCCAATTCGGGCTCGCCCGAGTTGGGCGCCCTAGAACCGAAGTCGGGCAGGCCCGACTTCGGGCGGGGAGGGGCCAGGGGAGGGGGAAAGATGCCGGCCGCGGCAGTGTCCTTCCCCCCTCCCCGGCCCTCCCCCGCAAGGGGGGAGGGAGAGCGCGTGAACTTCAGCCGATAAAGCGCGAACAGCCGGCCCGCCACCATGCAGACCAGCGCGACGCCCTGGATGACGTCGGCGAGGTAGATCGGCACGCCGGTCGCCCGGGCCATGGTGCCGGCGCCGTTGAAGATGATCGCGAAGAACAAGGCGGCGGGGACGGCGCCGAGCGGGTTCAGCTCGGCCAAGGTCGCGATCACGATGCCGGCATAACCGTAGCCGGAGGAGAGGTCGGAGGTGACCTGGAAGCGCACCCCGCCCACCTCGCCGGCGCCGGCGAGGCCGGCCAGCGCGCCGGAGATCAGCGCGGCGATGACGATGACGCGGCCGACCTCCATGCCGGCATAGTTCGCCGCTTCGGGGTTGTGGCCGACGGCGCGGAGGCGGAAGCCGAGCGTCGTGCGCGTCAGCATCCACCAGACCGCGATCGCCGCGAGCAGCGCGAGGGGAATGCCGAGATGCGCCCCGAGGCCGGGGAGGATCGGGAACTCCGCCTCCGGCCGGATCGACGGCGAATTGGGATAACCGCTCTTCGGGTCGCGCCACGGCCCTTCCAGGAGCGCGGTGACGCCGTAGAGCATGATGAAGTTGAGGAGCAGCGTGGTCACCACGTCGTCCACCTTGAGCCGCACCTTCAGGAGCGCCGGCAGGAG
>JACCSN010000265.1 GCA_013812985.1 Hyphomicrobiales bacterium
ATTGGCTGTCGGTCGATCAGCGCGTACGTCCGATCGATGACGCGGCCATGACGATATTCTGGACGCGGGCGTCTGCCGGCCGCTCCAGCCGGTGCAAGGGCTCACCGAAGCGCGGGCCGTCCCTCGCATTCGGAACCGAAGGCTAATCTCTTGTGTTCTGAATGCGTCAGTTCTGCGTTAACATTCGTCGGCGATGCGGAGGGAGGCCAACCCATGACCGTCTTGAAGCCCCTGAATATGGTGGTTGTCGGCGCCGCGTTCATCTTCCTCGGTGCCATCGTCGTCGGCGTGTTCTGAGGCTGTTCGACACCGGGGGCGGCCGGTTCAGGCCGCCGCCCGCTCGACATCGGGGGTCAGGCCGCAGAAGCGGCAGACAGCTTCCGAAAGCTCGGAGCGGTTCAACGTATAGATGTGAAATGCGTCCACGCCGCGTTTCATGAGGTCGGTTACCTGCTCGGCAGCGAGAGCCGCCGCGACAAGCCCGTGCGTCTCGCAATCCGGATCCAGGCCATCGAACCTCCGCGCCAGGCGCGGCGGGATCGACGTGCCGCAGCGGCCCGCGAACACGCAGATCGCGTTGAAGCGGTGGATGGGCATGATGCCGGGGACCACCGGAATGGAGACGCCGGCCCGGCGAACGCGCTCCAGATAGGCTTCAAAAAGATCGTTGTCGAAGAAGAACTGCGTGATCGCCCGGTCCGCCCCGGCATCGACCTTGCGCTTCAGCGCCGCGATCTCGCAATCCCAGTCGGCGCTATGGGGGTGCCGCTCCGGATAGGCCGAGACGGAGACTTCGACGGCCCCCGCCCGCTTCAAGGCTTTGACGAGATC
The DNA here is from genome assembly GCA_013812985.1 of Hyphomicrobiales bacterium. The sequence goes on from JACCSN010000265.1 coordinate 832, forward strand.
GGCCGTGTCGCGAAAACCCGCGGGGTGCGGAACGTAGGGCTCCGACAGCCCGCCCGGCGGATCGCCGCGCAAGGCGACGAACCGCTCGACGCCGGCCGCTCGGAAATGCTTGATCGTCTCGCCGAGCTCATCGGAGCTTGCCCCCGCGCAAGTGAGGTGCGCCGCGGTGTCGAGGCCGACCTCGGTCATGCGGCGCACGGTTCCGAACGAGCGTTCCTGCGACGTGCCGCCCGCCCCGTAGGTCACCGAGACGTATCGCGGCCGGAAGCGCTTGAGCCTCACGACGGCGTCGTCGAGCAGGATGGCCTGCGCTTCGCTCTTCGGCGGGAAGAACTCGAAGGAGATGGCCGGAACGCGGTTCGCCGCCGCGGCGCGCTGCCTTGCTTCGATCATCCTCTCGCCTCCACCATTTCGCGGCCCGCCGCGGCGCGCCTGTCGCGCGCAGTCCAGATCGTCACGGTCAGCCCACCCGCTCCCGCTGCCGGGGCCAGATCCTCGCCGGCTTCGGCTTGCAGGCCGGCGCTTGTCAACCAGGGCTCCATCTGGGCGTGGCTGAAGCCCAGCCTTCGATGCGCCTGTTCCTGACGCAGGAACTCAAGCTCGTGCGGGGCGAAGTCGACGATGAGAAGCCGCCCGCCCGGCGACAGCGCGCCCGCCGCTTCGGCGATGGTGGGGCCAGGATCGTCGACGAAGTGCAGCACCTGGTGGATCACCACCAGATCGAAGCTGTCCCTGAGGACGGGAAGATGCGCGCCGTCGCCGATGCGCACCCGCGCATGTGCGACGCCGGCGCGCTCCAGATTGGCGCGCGCCACCGCCAGCATGGCCGGCGACAGGTCCACGCCGAGCGCACGTTCATAGCGTTCGGCGAAAAGCTCAAGCATGCGGCCGGTGCCCGTGCCGATATCGAGCATGGCGCGGAACGGCCCCGCTCCGGCGCGGGCCAGGATGGCCGCTTCGACCTGTCGCTCCGGCACATGCAGCGAGCGCATCTCGTCCCAGCGGCTGGCATGCTCGGCGAAATAGCGCTCCGCCGCCTCGCGGTTCTGCCGCTTCAGGACGGCGAGCCGTTCGCGGTCGCGCCGCAGCTTCGTGTCGGCCGTGTCGAGTCCGCTCAAGATTCCGACGGCGACATCGCGCCCACAATCCTGGTCAGCCAGCCGGTAATAGACCCACGAGCCCTCCGGGGAGCGCGACACCAGGCCGGCTTCCGCCAGCACCTTCAGGTGACGGGAGATGCGCGGCTGCGACTGCCCCAGAATATCGGTGAGCTCCTTGACCGTGCGCTCCCCCGCCTGAAGCAGAGCCAGGAGCCGGACGCGCGTCTCATCCCCCGCCGCTTTGAGCTGACTGACCAGGAGATCGACCGACGTGCCCACCGCTTCCTCGCAAGAACGATATGCGCATATCTTTATATCGTTACGCGATTTCGTCAAGCAATAAAATCAGGCTCTCTTCGGTGAGAACAACGCTGAAACGTTCTACGCTCCTCCACGGGATCAGGACGAACGGGAGACGAGTCTCTCGCCCGAGAACCTGCGCGGCAGCCCCTCTCCCCCTCGTGGCGAGAGGCTGGGTGAGGAGTGATGACGGACACGGCGGACGTTCAGCTCGCCGTGGGCGACCCCGCCCCTAACCCCTCCCACGAAGGGGAGGGGGACGCGTTCTTCCCGGATCGGCTGCGTTCCTTCCAGGGTTACGCATTGTGGGGCATCGACTGCGGCTACCCTAACCCCGCCCCTTCGTCCTCGTCTGGTTCGGCCTGGCGTTCCGCTCGATGAAGTCGAGCAGAGCGCCGGCGATGTCGCGGCCGGTCGCCTTCTCGATCCCCTCGATGCCCGGCGAGGAATTGACCTCCATGACCACCGGCCCGTGGCGGGAGCGCAGCATGTCGACCCCGCAGACGTTGAGGCCCATCGTCTTTGCGGCCCTGAGCGCGGTCGAGCGCTCTTCCGGCGTGATCTTGGCGGCGCTCGCCGAGCCGCCGCGATGCAGATTGGAGCGGAACTCGCTCTCCGCTCCCTTGCGCTGCATCGCCGCCACCACCCTGCCGCCGATGACGAAGGCGCGGATGTCGGTGCCGTTCGCCTCGCGGATGAACTCCTGGACGAGGATGTTCACATTGGCGCCGCGAAAGGCTTCGATGACCGACTTCGCCGAGCTTTCCGTCTCGCCCAGCACGACGCCGATGCCCTGCGTGCCCTCGATCAGCTTGATGATCACCGGCGCGCCGCCAACGAGCTTCAGCACCTCGGCGGTCTGTCGGGGATCATGGGCGAAGGCTGTCACCGGCAGCCCGATGCCGGCGCGGGCGAGCAGCTGCATGGACCTGAGCTTGTCGCGCGAACGGCCGATCGCCACCGATTCGTTGAGCGGCCAGACGCCCATCATCTCGAACTGCCGAAGCACGGCCAGGCCGTAATAGGTGACCGACGCGCCGATCCTCGGGATGACCGCGTCGAACCCCTCCAGCGGCCCGCCATTGTAGTGCAGCTCGGGCCTGTGGGACGTGATGTTCATGTAGCAGCGCAGCGTGTTGACCACCTGGATCTCGTGGCCCCGCGCCTTGGCGACCTCGCAGATCCGCCGGTGTGAATAGAGGTTCGGGTTGCGAGAGAGCATGCACATCTTCAATGGCGCTCTCCCTGCCCGTCGACGCGCGATGCTGAACGAGGCGAACGGCGCTTTGGCGGCGCGCGCCGGAGCGGCTTTCCCCAAGCCCAGGATTTCTCCGCGTCGACCAGAACCCGCCCGGCCAGCGCCTCGCGCCCGATAAGCATGGGAAGCTCCATTCGTTCCCGGTTCGTCAGGGTGATCTCGGCGAGCCATTCCTGGCCCGCGAGCTGGAGCTCGCTGCGGATCACGAAGCGAAGCTCGGCCTCGCCGTTGGAGCTTCTGACCCAGCGCCGGTCGGCGACGCGGGCCTCGTGCCAGGGCGCGTTCTCCGCCTCGCCGGTCACGTCGAAGCGCACGGAGAGGAGGCCTTCGGCCTCGAAAGTCTCGATCGAATTGGCATGCAGGGCCGAGGTTCGCGCGCCGGTGTCGATCTTGGCCTCGATTCGTCCAATTCCGAGGCCCGGAAGCCCGGCCCATTCCCGCCACCCGACGACGGCCGGTTGATCGCCCTCCGCCGCCAGCGCCGGAAAGGCCGCGAGCCGCTCATCTCCCGTCAGCAGGATCTTGGGCAGCCGCATCGATCGCCGCTTGGCTCCGGTCCTCGCCGCGCCGGTTCGCGGCAAGGCCAGCAATCAACCGGAGAAAACAGCACGCGGCAAGCACCGGACAAGCTGGCCGGAGAACGTGATCTGTAAACGCGCCCGCGTCTCACGCGATAGGGCGGAGTAAGCTTCCCTCTCGAGAGAAGGTCGAGCGCCGTCGGAGGCGGCGGCCGGGAGGGGGCGTGCCGCCCACGGCCCGGCCAGCGCTGGCTCCCGCTCGCCGCAGCTGCCGAAGCCCAGCCAGGCGCGCTATCAGGAATAACGTAAGCGCCGTGAGCGGCACGGCGCTCCGGACGTCGTCCTCACATTTTCTTCGTCAGCCGGGCGGCGATCTCCAGCACTTCTTCAGGTCATCTCGTAGACGCGCGCCTTGGTCGTTCCGCGTAACAAGCGGGACCTGCCCGGCGAAACGACGCAGCAACCGCCAGAGTGGCGCGGAAC
>JACCSN010000270.1 GCA_013812985.1 Hyphomicrobiales bacterium
GAGACTTCCTCGCCGCGCCAGATGCCGGAGCCGGTGACGGCGAGCGGCTGGCGGACGCTCGGCCAGTCGATCTTCAAGTTCACCGAATCGAGCTGCTCTTTGACGCCGCCCTGCCGGTTCTCGTAAACGAGCGTGCCGTCCTCCAGGACGAAGTCGCCGAGCGGCACGTCCCCGGCGAAGGCGAGCTGCAGCGCGGCGGCGCCGGAATCGAAAGCCCAATTGCGCGCGCCCTCCTCGTCCCGGATCAGCCGGATCAGCGGCCGGACCATCGTGAATGAGCCGATCTCGACCCGGCCGATGATCAGCGGCAACACGCGGATCGTGCTCCGCAGCCGTTCCATGGAGATGATCGCCCCGTCGGGCATGCCCGCCGGACCGCCGACCTGCACGTCCTTCAGAGTGACCGTCAGCGAGGGAAAGATGTCGAGCTCCGGCGCGCCGCGAAGCGAGACGTCGCGGCCCGTCCAGGCGGCGATCTGCTCGCCGACCCGCGTCTTCAGCGCGTCACGCGGCAGGAGCGCAACCAGCAGCATCAGCAGCACGACGACCGCCAGGGTGGCCGCCCCGAGAATCCAGGCGATGCGCTTCATTTAAGCAGAGGGTCCTTGGCAGACGCGCCCGCGATAGTGCGCGGCCGTCCCGATGGCAAGGGCGGCAGGGGAAGCGCCCACGCGGTCGGCAGCCCTTCAAAACCTTATACGGCCTGGCGCTGCTCCGCCTCAACTCCTGGATCGATCGCAAAGCTCGCTTCGGTCTTCTGCGAGACTTCGTCGACGGACACGCCGGGGGCAAGCTCGATCAGCGCCATCCCGCCGCCCTTTCTGTCGATGGTGAAGACACCGAGGTCGGTGACGACCATGTCGACCACGCCCGCCCCAGTGAGCGGCAGCGTGCAGCGATGCAGGAGCTTCGGCTCGTCCTTGGCCGTGTGCTCCATCACGACGACCACTTTCTTCACCCCGGCCACCAGATCCATGGCGCCGCCCATGCCCTTCACCATCTTGCCGGGAATCATCCAGTTGGCCAGGTCGCCGTTCTCCGCCACCTGCATGGCGCCCAGGATGGAGAGGTCGATATGGCCGCCGCGGATCATGGCGAAGGAGTCGGCGCTGGAGAAATAGCTGGTGGTCGGCAGCTCGGTCACCGTCTGCTTGCCCGCATTGATGAGGTCGGGATCCTCGTCGCCCGGATAGGGGAACGGCCCCATGCCGAGCATGCCGTTCTCGCTCTGCAGCTGCACGCGCATGCCCTTCGGGATGAAGTTCGACACCAGCGTCGGGATGCCGATGCCGAGATTGACGTAAAACCCGTCGCGAATCTCGCCCGCCGCGCGGGCCGCCATCTCGTCGCGTGTCCAGGCCATCAGATCTCCTCCCCCGCGCCGGCCGGCGTCGCCGGCTCGTCGCGCTTGCGCGTCGTGCGATGCTCGATGTGCTTCTTCGGGTCGCGCACATGGACGATCCGCTGCACGTAGATTCCCGGCGTGGCGATCGCATCCGGGTCGAGCTCGCCGGGTTCGACCAGATGCTCCACTTCCGCCACCGTGATCGTCGCAGCCGTGGCCATCATCGGGTTGAAGTTGCGGGCGGTTTTTCGGTAGATCAGGTTGCCTTCGGTGTCGCCTTTCCAGGCATGCACCAGCGACAGGTCGGCAACGAGGCAGCGCTCCATCACGTAATCCTCGCCGTCGAACTGGCGCACGTCCTTGCCTTCCGCGATGAGCGTGCCGGCGCCGGTCTTGGTGAAGAAGGCCGGAATGCCGGCACCCCCGGCCCGAATCCGTTCGGCGAGCGTCCCTTGAGGCGTGAACTCCAGCTCCAGTTCGCCGGCGAGATATTGCTGAGCGAAAATCTTGTTCTCGCCGACATAGGAGGAGATCATCTTGCGGATCTGCCGGGTCTCCAGGAGCAGGCCGAGGCCGACCCCGTCGACGCCGGCATTGTTGGAAATGACCGTCAGATCGCGAACGCCGGAGTCGCGCACCGCGTCGACCAGCACCTCCGGTATGCCGCAGAGGCCGAAGCCGCCGGACATGATCACCATGCCGTCGCTTAAGACATCGGCCAGTGCGGAGTGCGCATCGGCGTATACCTTGTTCATCGCTACCAGCTCTCGAAGTCGAACCCGCCCCTCTCTAGCAGGGGGGACCGGGCTTCGTCATCTGGAAGTGTTGGCTTGGCCCGCCCCAGCGCCGGGAAGAGTCCCTGCCCTCGCCGAGCCGATCCCGAGTAGGAGAATGAGCGGCACGATCCCGGTCGCGACGATGACCAGCGAGGCGGCGGCCGCATCCTCGAAGAAGCCGCGCGACGCCTTGGAGAAGATGAAGGTCGCCAGCGTCTCGAAGTTGAAGGGGCGAAGCAGGATCGTGGCCGACAGTTCCTTCATCGTGTCGACGAAGACGAGGAGCCCCGCCGCCATCACGGCGCGGCGCATGAGCGGCAGGTGCACCTCCAGGAGCACCTGGCGCGGCGTGCGGCCCAGCGTGCGCGCCGCCATGTCGAGGTGCTCGGTGACGCGGGAGATGCCGGCTTCCAGCGTGCCGTGGGCGACGGCGAGAAAGCGCACCAGGCAGGCATAGACGACCGCTCCGCCCGAGCCGGTGATGAGGAGGCCGGTGCTGATCCCGAACAGCGCGCGCGCCGCGGCGTCGATCCGGTTGTCGACGGCGGCCAGCGGATAGAGGATGCCGACCGCAAGCACCGTGCCCGGCACCGCATAACCGGCGGCGGCAAGCTTGCCGAGCCCGGCGACGAAGCGAGACCGCGAGAGCCGGGCCGCGTAGACGAGGAGAAGCCCCGCCCCCACCGCAAGGACGCCGGTCGCGGTCGCCACGACGACGCTGTTCCACAGCGCGTCCCGCAACGCCGGGTCGGCGAATTGCTCAAGCCGCCGGGAGGCGTAGTCGGCCATCAGCCAGGCGGGGAGCAGGAAGCCGAACAGGACCGGCAGGAAGCAGGCGAGAAAGGCCAGGAGAGCGCGCCAGCCGGCGAGCTGAAAAGCCGGCAGCGGATAGGCGCCGCCGGCGACCGCGTAGCGCTGGCGCCCGCGCGCGGTCCGCTCCGCCGCGATGAGGAGCAGCACGACGAGGAGCAGCACACAGGCGAGCTGCGCCGCGCCGGCGAGGTCGGATCGGTTCAGCCAAGTCTGGTAGACGGCGAAAGCCAGCGTGCGGACGCCGAAGAATTCAACCGCGCCGATGTCGTTGACGGTTTCCATCAGGGCCAGGCCGACCCCGGCCGCGACCGCCGGCCTGGCAAGCGGCAGCGCCACCGCGACGAACATGCGGACCGGATCGGCGCCGAGCGTGCGCGACACGTCGACCAGACGCGAGGATTGCGTCAGGAAGAGCACACGCACGGTCATATAGACATAAGGGAACAGGACCGCGGTCATGGCGAAGATGGCGCCAGGCAAGCTGCGGATTTCCGGGAACCAGTAGTCGCGGCTGCTCGCGTACCCGAAAAGCCCGCGGATCGCGGTCTGGAATGGCCCGGTGTAATCGAGCAGCTCCACATACGAGTAAGCGACGATGTAGATCGGCACGGCGAGTGGCAAGACGAGCGCGATTTCCAGCGCCGCGCGGCCGGGAAAGCGGCACATCGTCACCAGCCAGGCCGTGCCGACGCCGATGATTGCGGTCCCGCAGCCGACGCCCGCCATCAGGCCGAGCGTGGTGACGATAGCGCCCGGCAGGACGGTGCGAAACAGATGCGGCCAGGTTTCGCCCGATGAATTCAAGGCGAGCGCGAAGAGGGCGGCAAGCGGCAGGGCGACGAGCCCCAGGACGCCGAGCGCCACCGCCAAGGCGCCGCGATTGCCCCCTTGGGTTAAGCGGAAGCGCCGGCGTCCCTCAGGCCGGGCGGTCGTCGCGATCATGGCCCAAACGCAATGCAGGCGCCGGAGGGGCGCCTGCGGACATCAAGATCGCGGCTTGGCCGGTCGAGGCGCAGATCAGGAGCTCGGGCCTTCGTCGTAGCCCACCTTGTCCACCAGCTCGCTGGCTTCCCTGCGATGCGCCGCGACCTCCGACAGCGGCAGCGGGTCCGGCTTCAGCTCGCCGAAGGAGGCCACCGCGTCGGAGACTTCGACGCCCGGCTGCAGGGGATATTCGTAGTTCGTCTCCGCGTAGATTTTCTGAGCTTCCGCTCCTGAGAGGAATTCCATCAGCTTCAGCGCGTTCGCCTCGTTCGGCGCATTCGCCGCGAGCGACATGCCCGATATGTTCACGTGGCTGCCGCGCTCCGCCGCATTAGGGAGCATGACCTTGATCGCCTGCGCCCACTCCTTCTGCTCCGGCTCCTTCTCGTTGCCCTGCATCAGAGCGACGTAATAATGGTTGCCCAGCGCGATATCGCATTCGCCCGAGAAGATCAGCTTGGCTTGGTCGCGGTCGCCGCCCGCGGGCTTCACGGCGAGGTTGTCCTTCACGGCCTGCAGCCATTCTTCTGTCGTCCCGAGGCCGTGATGGGCGATCATCGATGCGATCAGGCCGATATTGTAGACGTGCTGCCCGGAGCGCGTGCAAACGCGGCCGCGCCATTTCGGATGGGCGAGATCCTCGTAGGTGATCGCATCTTCCCCGACGCGCTCCTTCGAGGCGTAGACGACGCGCGCCCGCATGGTGAGCCCGAACCAGTGGCCCTCCGGATCGCGATATTGCGCCGGGATGTTGGCTGCGATCGCGGGATCGTCCACCGGCTGCGTGACGCCGGCATCCTACGCCGCCTGCAGGCGGCTGATGTCGACGGTCAGGATCACGTCGGCGGGGGAATTCTCGCCCTCCGCCTTGATCCGCTCCTCCAGGCCGTTCTCGGCGAAGATCACCTGCGTCTTGATCCCGCTCTCAGCGCTGAAGGCGTCGAGCAAGGGCTGAATCAGCTCCGGCT
>JACCSN010000300.1 GCA_013812985.1 Hyphomicrobiales bacterium
ACCCAGCCCGGCTCGAAGGCCGGCAGGCCGGTCAGGATGGCGTCTCTAACCTTGATCATGCTCGCCTTCTAACCTGCCCGGCAAGCGGCCGGCAGCGGCCGGGCGGCGGGACCTGTCGCGATCAGGCTGCCTTGCTGACCGCGAAATCGATGCTGCGGCCGAGCGCGCGAAACGCGCTCTCGATGCGGTCGAGCCGGGACGTGTGGCGGAGGTCGAGCAGCCGGTCCACCTGCGGCCCGTTCCAAGCGAGCATCCGGGCGAGATCAGCGTTCTGCAACCCCTCGGCGAGCATCGCACGATAGAGCTCGATCTTGAGGGCCGACTGGGTGGGAATCACGACCGAATGGGTGCGGACCTTCCCCGGATAGGGGATCGGCTCGCGGGCCATCATGCGGCCCATGATCGCCGTCTGCACGGCGTCGACGGCGTGGCCCAGCGCATCGGCCTCGTCGTCGCCGAACGTATGCATTTCAGGAAAGTCATGAGACCCAACCAGAACAGTATCGTCGTCGCGCTCGAGTTCCACACGGTAACGCATTGGTTCCTCTACTTCGGGCCGAGATCCTTCTTTATGCCTTCCACCAGCCCGGTCTTGAGAATCCTTGGTTTAGCCATGCACCGGCATGACAGACGTGCGGGCACCAAGTCGGACAATGAGATGGCTGCCGTTGCCCGGCGAGAACGTGCAGCCTTGCCGAGCCAACCATCGCTTGAGCTCGGCGCTCGTCATCGGCTCACATTACAAGATTTATGTCATTCGAGGAAGGGAGCGCCGGTGGAGTTTGTCCGGAACGCGCAGGCCGCCTATACGACCCTCATGGACGGGAACGCGCCGAGCCGCCGGCCGCCAGGACCGCTTCGCCGCGGCTGGACCACCGGCGCCTGCGCCACCGCGGCGGCGAAGGCGGCCTGGCAGGCTCTCCTGACAGGGAGCTTCCCGGACCCGGTGACGATCCGCCTGCCGCGCGGCGAGACGCCGGCCTTTTGCCTCGCCCGCACCGAAGCCGGGGATGGCTGGGCGAAGGCGAGCGTCGTCAAGGACGCTGGCGACGACCCGGATGTGACGCATGGGGCGGAGGTCGTGGCGACGGTGCGCCGGCTCGCGGCGGGGGCGGGGATCGTCTTCAAGGCCGGGCCGGGAATCGGCACGGTGACGCGCGCCGGCCTGCCGATCGCGCCCGGCGAGCCGGCGATCAACCCCGTGCCGAGGCGGATGATGAGCGATACGGTCGCGGAGGTCGCGGCGGCATGCGGGGCGGCGGCGGACGCGGAGATCGAGATCTCGATTCCGGGCGGCGAGGCGATCGCCCAAAAAACCTGGAATCCGCGGCTGGGGATTGTTGGCGGCCTGTCGATCCTCGGCACGACAGGGATTGTGGTTCCGTATTCCTGCGCGTCGTGGATCCATTCGATCCATCGCGGCATCGACGTCGCCCGCGCCGCCGGGCTCGACCATGTGGCTGGGTCGACCGGCAATGTGTCCGAGCAGGCGGTGCGGCTGCGCCACGGGTTGCCGGACATCGCGCTGCTCGACATGGGCGATTTCGCCGGCGGGCTCTTGAAATATCTGCGCGATCACCCGGTGCCCCGGCTCACGTTGGCCGGCGGCTTCGCCAAGATGACCAAGCTCGCGCAAGGCGCGCTCGACCTGCATTCGTCGCGCTCCGAGGTGGACCGCGGTTTCATCGGGGACCTGGCGCGGGAGGCGGGCGGCAGCGACGCGCTCGTAGGCGCCCTGGCCGGCGTCAACACCGCCGCCGAGGCGCTCGCGCTGGCGAGCGCGGATGGGTTGCCGTTGGCGGAAATGGTTGCGGAGCGGGCGCAAATAACGGCACAGGCAGTGCTGGGTGGCGCGCCGGTCGCGGTCGACGTGTTCATCGTCGATCGCGATGGCCGGCCGCTGGCGGAGGCGGGACATGGCTAGGCTCCTCATTCTCGGCGGCACGGCGGAGGCGGCGGAGCTTTCCGCGAGGCTCGCCGGCGACGACCGCCTGGAGACGGTGACCTCGCTCGCCGGCCTGACCCGGATGCCGGCGGCGATGGGCGGCCGCGTCCGGCGCGGCGGCTTCGGCGGCCCGGACGGCCTGGCGGCGTTCCTCAAGGA
>JACCSN010000328.1 GCA_013812985.1 Hyphomicrobiales bacterium
GGCTTGCGGAGACCGCCGTCACGCCGAACGCGGCGCGGGAGAGACAGGCCCGGAGATCGGCCCGGAAACCCTCAAGAACGTCTCTGGCCGTCCCGCCCGATCAGGGCGACCGGCAAAGCCCCGGAAACACCGAGAGTTTTGGGCTGACGCAAACGGATTTACGTCGCGGCCGCAATTACTTAGTTCGTGGCGGTGCAGGCAGTCTGCTGCGAACCTGTCTCCGCCGAGATTCGCTGTTCGCAGGGAAAATACAGGGAACTCCTCCTGATTCCGCGTGCAGTCGACGAAATAGTATTGGACGAGCAGAGGGTTAGAACCGAATTCCCTACACGACAAACACGGAAATCCTCGACAAGTAACAGTGAATTCGCTAGCACCGATCAGCGAAACTGGCTGGCGGGCGGAGGCGCCTCAGATCGGAACCCGGGCCGATGAGAACTCCTGTTGCCGCCACACCTCCGCCACACCGGTGCGTGTTGACGCGGTGCGTTATTAGCGTCATAATGCCGAATGTCGCAGCTGGATAACCACGCGGCACCATCAATCAGTTTGCAGAGGAGGGTCGCCCGTCGAGGTCAGGTGTCGGAAGAAGTTGTGAGGATGTGAAGTGTGTGTTGTACGTCTATGCAGGTGTCGTGACGCTGTCAGGTAGGTGAAGCGACCCCGTTGGCGACCTCCGTTCTGGAGGACACGTGCTTACCAATTCTCTCACCATAACCTATCTGCGCCTAGACGAGGTGCGACCCTATTCTGGCGCCGCACGTCACCACAATCGCGCAAAGCTGCGAAAGCTTCGCAATCTGATCGAGCGGTTTGGTCAGCTGCCCATCATTGTCGATCAGAACAACGTAATCATCGATGGACACGCGGTGCACGCCGTCATGCGCGAGCGTGGGGCGGAGCAGATCGCAGTGGTGGTGGCGTCCGGCCGCTCGGAGGCAGAGGTCAGGGCGCTACGTCTGGCGCTGAACCGGGTCCCGCAGGATAGCAAGTGGGATAACGAGCGGCTCCGGGGGGAATTTTCTGCGCTCGTCGCCTTGAGCTTCGACATGGAGCTTACCGGATTCGAGGTTCTGGAGATCGACTCCATTCTCGAAGTGGATGCTCCCCAAGCAAATGTCCTTGAGGATCCGGACATCCCCGCTCCGCCCGAGAGCCCGGTCACTGCGACCGGCGACGTCTGGATCTGCGGTGATCATCGCGTGAGCTGTGGCGACTCGCTCGTCTCGCCAGCGCTTGCGCGTCTTCTCGATGGGCAACGCCCCAAAATGGCGTTCTGTGACCCGCCATACAATCTGCCTATTCGGGGCTTCGTCTCCGGGCTCGGGCAGACACGTCACCGGGAATTCCTGCAGGCATCCGGCGAGCTGACAGAGGAGCAGTTCGAAACCTTTCTGATGGATACTCTTGAAGCGCTCAAGGTCAGCCTCAGCCGCGGCGCTGTTCTCTTCATGTGCATCGACTGGCGGCACGCCTACGAGCTGTTTTCGGCCGGTCGCCGTTGCGGGCTCGAGATGATCAATCTCTGCGTCTGGGCAAAAACGAATGCAGGGATGGGCTCGCTCTACCGTAGCCAGCACGAGCTGATTGCGGTGTTCCGGACAGGTGACGGCCCGCATCGGAACAACGTCGAGCTCGGGCGACACGGGCGGCACCGCTCGAACCTTTGGACGTATCGGGGGCTCAATTCCTTCGGAGCCGGCCGCGATGATCTGCTCGCATCGCACCCGACCGTCAAACCGGTCACCATGATCGCCGATGCTATCCGGGATGTCACTCAGCGGAACGATGCCGTTTTGGACCTTTTCTTAGGTTCCGGGTCGACGCTCATTGCTGCCGAGAACACGGGCCGGCGTTGCTTGGGCATGGAACTCGACGCGGCTTACGTCGATGTGGCCGTCCGGCGATGGGAGCGGGCGACCGGCCGCGACGCTGTGCATGCCGGCACAGGTGCTACTCTCGCGGACGTCATGGCTCTCCGACAGCAGGGCAGGGGAGATCTCCATGGCTGACTATCCCGTGGGCTACGGCCGGCCACCCGCCCACGCGCGTTTCAAGCCGGGGCAGAGCGGAAATCCGAAAGGCCGGCCAAAGAGAACCAAGAATCTGCGGACCGATCTGGTCGAGGAGCTCGGCGAATTCATCCGCGTCCGAGAAGGGGACCGCGAGTATAGCGTGTCAAAGCAGCGCGCTCTGATCAAGGCGCTGGTTGCGAGGGCGGTGAAGGGGGACACACGGGCCGCGACCTCGATCGTCACCTTATGCGCCAGGCTCCTTGGAGTGGGCGATGATGAAGGCGAATCCCAGCCTTTATCGATACCCGATCAGCGGGTGATCGATGAGTTTGTGGAACGCGAGATTGCCCGGCGCAAGCAGTCCAGCGAGGACGAAGAATCGCAGCGTTGAGGAGGCGTGGATGCCGTCCATAACGGCTCGCCGAACAGAGCAGTGCCCCGGCATGTGGAGGCGAGCACGTGTTTAACTCGCCACGTTCCATCGAGACAGACCTACGAAGAGGAGCCGCCGAAATGGCCAACCGTGGTGACAAAGCTCTGCTCACCTCAATATTGAGCACCGATTATGAATCATTCTGCCGGCGTGCATTCGAGACCTTGAATGGCGCGGGGAGACTTTCAAACGACCCTTACGTGAAAGTGGTTTGCCGGGACGTTGCAAAGGTCGCCCAGGGAGAGGTGAAGCGCCTCATCATCAACCTCCCAGCGCGTCACGGCAAAACCTTCATGGCCACGGTCTGCCTCGCCGCCTGGAACCTCGGGCATTACCCGGCGCAACCCGTCTTGATCATCTCCTACGGCGAGGAACTCGCTCGAGAGATAGCCCGGCATGTGCGAAAGATTCTTCGCTCGCATTGGTTTATCGAAGCGTTCGGCTCTTTGATCGCAAAGGACGAGGACCGCGCAGGAAACTTCGGCACCACTCAAGGTGGGGGGTTGCTAGCCACTTCCTTCGGCGGGAGCTACACGGGCTTCGGAGCGATGCTCATCATTGTCGACGACCCAAGCAAGATCGAGGACGCAGGCTCGCCCGAGCAGCTCGCACGCGTAAACCGCCTTTTCGAAACCGGAGTCCTCCCACGGCTCAACCATCCGAAGGAGGGCCGCATCGTGGTGGTGGCGCACCGCATCGCTGCAAATGACCTGTCCGGCTATCTTCTCCAACAGGGGGGCTGGCGCCACCTCAAACTGCCGTTCGTTGCCGAAGAGCCGGCTGAGTACGCATTCGATGGCGGCGTTTGGCGGCGGAGACCGGGAGAGCTGCTGCGAGGCGACGCATTTTCACAACACGAAGTGCAACGCTTGATGAAGCTTGCCGGCCCCCCCGACTTCGCGACCTTATGGCAGCAGTCCCCGACAGCCGAGGGCCTGCTACTTCAAGCAGAGGACTTCCAGCTATTCAACACCCTTCCATACATGGACTGCGGCACGGTTTTGAGCATCGATACAGCTTACGGGAAGAAGCGGAGCAGTAGCTCTTCCGTGGTTCAAGAATGGCAGAGCGATCGTGCCGGGCGTCACTACCTCCGGGACCAGTGGTCGGGCCGGGTCACCTCTGTCGACTTGCGCAAACAGGTGATGCAATTCGTGCGACGAAGCCGTGTAAGCGTGATCCTGGTCGAGGATACGGGCGTCGGTAACGCGCTACTCGCAGAGCTTCGGGAACGTCTGCCGGGGATCGCCCTCCAGCCTATCTTACCAATGGGGAGCAAGATTGAACGCCTCAAGAGGGTCATCGAGCTGGTAAGAGCTGGTTCGGTTTTCCTTCCGGCGAACGCGGGGTGGCTGCAGGACTTCCAGGAGGAGTTCGAGCAGTTCCCGGACGGCTTTTCCGATGACCAGGTCGATGCCATGACCCAGTACCTCGAATGGGTGATGAAGAACCCCGCGCCGCCGCCTCGGCCGAGCAGCACTAGAACGTTTTTCGCGGTGAACTCGCGCGGCCGCATCCCGCCAATCGGCCCAAACATGGTTCTCGGCCGGGTTCCAGGCACGCCCAATGCCACGATTTGGGCGCCCCGACGAAACCGCTAGTCAGTATGATGCCGCCGGAAGAGGGCGATCACGGCCCTGCGGGATCTTGCGCTGCGTCGAGCGATGCTGACCGAGCGCTCCCGTCGAACATGCTCAATGCAGGCGCGGCGCGAGAGGCCGAGCTCGCCGAGGAACTTGTCGGCTTGATGAAGAAGTGAGGAGGACTGTTGCGGAGCAGCC
>JACCSN010000332.1 GCA_013812985.1 Hyphomicrobiales bacterium
GACGCGACCCCACTAGACCCATAGTTCGAGGGGGCCGGTGGAGTTCCGGCGGCAGCATCCCGAGTTCCTGAATGCTTGATGGCTGCGCCACTTCCCCGCTCAGCATTTCCCCTGATGCTCGGCACGCCTCTCAGCGGCACTGTGGACGGTGCGGCTGACGTTGCATCAGGGCCCTTCTCCGGGATGACCAGCAATGGTACCGCGGCGGCACGCTGAGCATCCGTCGGCGGGCGCTGTTGACTTGCGAAACTCGGACCGCCGACTGCCGCCGGCGCCAGGCGCTGAGCATATACTCCGGTCGGGACCATAAAAACTGCTGCACCAACGGATAGGAATGCCCCAATTCGGGATAGATTACATGCTTTGTTCATGACGACTCCCCTCCTTCAATTGTCTCCTCATCCTCTTTGAAGCAGGCGCAATATGGCCTTCATAACGCGCCGCCGTTATGTTGATCCAAGTCCCGCAAGCTTCTCCAAGTGGCGCGTCTATATACCGGCTGTTTGCATAATCAAGAGGCTTGGCACAAGAAAAGCCCAGATATAGAGCTTAGCTGTGCTTAACTCATTGATCCGTCGCTGAAATCTTTCCCGCTCGATTGGAACAGATGAACCTAGCCGGACGAGAAGGCCTGGCAGGTGAGAAAAGAAATTAATTGGGTGGGGTTTGGATTTAGCTCGCTGGCGAGCGGCCGGACGCGCCGAGGTTGAAGCGAGCTTGCTGTGCCTTGGAGCGGAGACCCGGACGCCGCGACACGGACGTTCGCGCGAATGCCCCGAGTGATCTGGGGCTGTTGATACAGGGGGCGGTCGGAGCCCCCCTCAAAGCCAATGACCGCCGATCTTATTATATATCACCGGCCTTTCCTTAACCGCGCGCCTGAGACTGCGCTTGGTTCGCGCGGCAGCGCCGCGAAGGTCGCCGATCAGCCGTCCAGAAGTGCTTCCGCCTCGATCTCGACGAGGTAGTCGCCGACGAGCTTCGCCTCCACCAGCGTGTTGGCCGGCCGCACATGGCCGAAAGCGCGGCCGTGGACGCGGGCGACCGGCTCCCAGTCGCCCGCGTCGCGCAGATAGATGTGGGTGCGGACGACGTCCTCCGGCGCCCCGCCCAGCGCCTGGATGCTGGCGGCGATCTTGTCGAGGATGTAGACGGCCTGGCCGTGCGGATCGCCTGGGCAGATGACCTCGCCGTCGCCATGCGTCGCGGTCGTGCCGCTGACGAGGATGCGATCGCCAACCCGCACCGCGCGGCTGTAGCCGCAGAGCCGCTCCCAGAGGCTGCCGCTGTCGACCCGAAGCCGGTTCGGCCGCTCGGGCATCGGCTCCGCCTGGTACTGTCTCGGCATCGTCGCCAGGTGATGGCTGAGGTCGCCCGAGGCGGTGAGGAATGGCGGGCGGCGGTATTCGTCGCCGCAATCGCCGGGGATGCGCCGCGCCGTCGCGAGGGCCGTATCGATCAGGGCTTGGTCGTCCGCGTCGAGCCCGAACGAGAAGAGCCGGAGATTGTCCTCCCGGTGCTCGCGCTCGCCGAGCCGCGCTCCGATGATGACGGCCGCGACCGCCGGCTGCTCGAGCACCCACCGCGTCGCCACGTTGGAGACCGAGACGCCGTGCCGGCGCGCCACCTCGGCCAGAGCCGCCAGGATGTCCTGCAGCACAGCCCAGCCGCCGATCTGCTCGACGAAGCGTTTGTATTTCGACTTGCTCCAGTCGGCGATCTCCGACGCCTCCGGCTCCGGCCGGCCCAGCCAACGATCGGAGAGCAGCCCACCCCCCAGGGTCCCATAAGCAAGCAGCCGCACGCCGTAGCCGAGGCAGAAGGCCGTCATGTCCTCCGCCCCCCGGCGGTCGAGCAGCGAGAAGGAGATCTGATTGCTCGCGATCGGAATGCCGTGCTTGACGAGGAGCCGGAGATGGTCGGTGTCGAAGTTGGTCACGCCGAGGTGACGGATCAGGCCTTCCGCCTTGAGCGCGGCGAGCTCGCGCATGGCGTCGATATAGGCCGGGTGCTCGAAGCTCCACCAATGGAACTGCATGAGGTCCATCGCGTCGACCCGCATGCGCTCCAACGCGCGCTCGACGGCGGCCCGCACGATGCCCGGATTCATCTCGCCGGGGGCGGGGCACCATTTGGTGAACGACACAGGCCGCGTTCCCGGCCGGATCCCCACCGATCCCTCCGTCACGCGCGTATTGAAGCGCCCATCGATCAGTTCGGCGCTGCCGTAATGATCGGCCATGTCGAACGAATCGAACCCGGCTTCGGCATAGCGCGCCAGCTCCGCGGCGGCGGCGTCCGGGTCGAGCGCCGCCCCTCCCCGCTCCATGTCGGCGATCTGCCAGAGGCCGGTCACGACGCGGCTGATCTCCAGGCCCGGCGCAAGCTCGACGCGGTCCGGGACGGCCAATCGGTTCGTCATGTGGTCCTCGAAGGAACGGTCAGTGCTGGCGGGCAGAAGACTGCGCGCTGCATGCCCAGTCCTGCCAGGTTACCCGGTCTCGTCCCGGCGGCCAATCGCCGCCGGCGCCGAATTCGCCATCGACAGGCCGCCTCGCCTTGGGTCGAAACCGAAACTCGGCTAGATGCATCGGCGGAATTGATCGGGGACATGGGATGGCGAGCGAGATGAAGCGTTTTGTAGGAAAGTCGGCGGTCGTCACCGGCGGCGCGTCCGGGATCGGGCTAGCGATCGCGGAGCGGCTTCGCAAGGAGGGCGCTCGCGTGTGCGTCTGGGACCGCGACAACGCTCCGTCCGACTCGTTGGCGGGCGCCAGCGAGATTCAATCCATCCAGCTCGATATAACCGACCACGCCGCCGTCGCGGCCGCGGCGAAACAAACGGTCGCATTCTTTGGCGCCATCGACGTGCTCGTCTGCAGCGCCGGCGTGGCGGGGGCAAACGCCACAACATGGGACTATTCCATCGAGGAATGGAAAAAGGTTTTCGACATCAACGTGCACGGGCTGTTCTTCTGCAATCGGGCGGTCGTGCCGCACATGATGGAGAGGAACTACGGCCGGATCGTCAACATCGCCTCGATCGCCGGCAAGGAGGGCAATCCGAACGCTTCCGCCTACAGCGCCTCCAAGGCGGCCGTGATCGGCCTCACCAAATCGCTCGGCAAGGAACTGGCGAAGACTGGGATCACCGTCAATTCGGTGACGCCGGCGGCGGTCCGTACGCCGATCTTCGACCAGATCACCGAGGAGCACATCCAGTTCATGCTGTCGAAGATTCCGATGGGGCGCTTGGGCAAGGTCGAGGAAGTGGCCGCGCTCGTCTGCTGGCTGGCCAGCGAGGAGTGCTCGTTCACCACAGGGGCCGTTTTCGACGTCTCCGGCGGCCGTGCGGTCTATTGAGCTTCACACCGTTTGGCCGCCCCGATTTTACGGAAACGAGGAACCCGAAGCTGTCCCCTGCTTTTCGCAACTTATGGACAGGCGCTAGAGGAGTGCCTTAGCGGAACCAAAGCCCCTGCCCGGAATATCCAGAGGACAAGAGCGCGATGAAGTTCAGCAAAGAGTTTTCCAGGACGGCGAACGCCGATGGGCAGCTTGTCTACCGCCGAAAGCAAAACGTCGCGCTGCCAGTCCGGCTGATCCGGACCTCTGCAACGCTGGAACCCGGCTCGTCCGACTCCAGCCTGGACTTCGCGATTTTCATGGACGACGCCTTGCTCGCGCAGGGCAACGGCGCCGGCGATCAGCCGCTGCGGCTGGAGCCGAACACCCGCGTGTCGCGCGGCCAGCGCGAGTTCCGCTTCGTCGCCAACGGATTTCAGCCGCACCAGGCCGTTTCAGGCGTGGTGGAAATCGAGTTCTCATTTTTCTGATCGGATTATGACCAGGCCCGGCGCACGTCCATATCCGAGGACGTCTGCATCAGGCGCGGCTCACCGCCGGACGATCAGAGCACGAAATCCACGTCGGTCAGCGTCGTTGCTGTGACATCGGACAACTGGATCGCGCTCTCGGCGCCGCCAACGCCGCTCGTATTCACATTCAGGATCGCATGCACCCCGATTGGACTGCCCGCACCTGGTCGGCGGCCGTGAACGCCGCGGTGCCGATAAGCTGAAGCCGTCATTCGCCCCACCCGATATTGCGTCGATGGTCGACAGGTCAATCTTGTCGGTCAGATGCACGAATTCGGTGATGATGTCGCGCGTGGCCCCGGTCGTGCGCGTCTCGGTCGTCACGTTGAAGTCGAACACGTCCGCCCCCGGTACCCCCGGTCATGACATCCCGCCCAAGGCCTCCAACGAGCGTGTCGTTGCCGCCCGCCCCGTTCAGCGCATCGTGCCGCCGAACCCGAACAGCCGGTTGAGCAGGGCATTGCCGCCAAAGCTGTCGGCGGCTTTCCCGCCAAACAGGCTGGTGATGCTTGAGAAAGCGGCCGAGCCCAGGGCGTTGGCATAGGTCGCAAGGCCGGTCGTCACGTCAGCGGTGATGCCGGTGTTGAGGCTCCCGAAGTCGATCAGGTCGCCGCCCGAGCCGCCGACGATGACATCATGTCCGAAGGACGCCGTGAAACGGTCGCTTCCCGAGCCGCCCTCCAGCCGGTCGTCGTCGAGGCCGCCATTGATGAAGTCGAGTACGGCGATTTTCGAAGCTGACCCAACAAATTCAGCCAAAGAGTTGACGGGCCTGAAAATCGTCCCGCGCTCTTGTAGCTTGGCGGTATGCCGATCGTATTTAGGCTCATTCGCCAGGTGGTGCGGGGAACTGTCCGCCGACGGCCAGCCTTCTTCGCCCGGCGCATCCGCCTCAGGATCGAAACATGACGCAGAGCGACGAGCCGTCCACGATCGGCGTCGAGGAAGAATACCTGCTCGTCGACCTGGAGAGCCGGGATCTTCGCGCCGATCCGCCGGAGGCCTTCACGGCGGCGTGCCGGGATCTGCTCGGCGACCGCGTCACGCCGGAGTTCCTGCGCTGCCAGATCGAGGTCGGCACCCCGGTCTGCGCGTCGATCGCCGAAGCGCGGCGCGAGCTCGCCGCTTATCGGGGCGCCATCTCCGCCGAGGCGCGGCGGCATGGCATCGGCCTCGTCGCGGCTTCGACGCATCCTTTCGCCGACTGGAGCGACCAAATCACCACGGACAAGGCGCGCTACACGCAGCTCGCCGCGGACCTTCGAACCGTCGTCCAGCGCCAGCTCATCTGCGGCATGCACGTCCACGTCGCGATCCCCGACGAGGATGTCCGCATCGACCTGCACGCCCAGCTCGTCTATTTCCTGCCGCACCTCCTGGCGCTGTCGACCTCCTCGCCGTTCTGGCGCGGGCGCAGCACCGGCCTGAAATCCTATCGGACGGCGATCGCCGTGGAGTTGCCGCGCGCCGGGCTGCCGCAGACATTCGCGAGCGCTTCGGAATACCGGCGCATGATCGACTTGCTGGTGCGCACGGGCCGGATCGAGGACGCCTCCAAGATCTGGTGGGACCTGCGGCCGTCGGCCAAGTTCCCGACCCTGGAGCTCAGGATCACCGATGTCTGCACGCGGCTGGAGGACGGCCTCACCATCGCCGCGCTGTTTCAGTCGACGACGCAGATGCTGCTCAGCCTGCGGCGCCGGAACCAGCGGTGGCGGCAATACATGAACGCGCTGGTGGCGGAGAACCGCTGGATCGCGCAGCGGCACGGCGCGAGCGGCAAGCTCCTCGACTTCGGCCGCGGCGAGGCGGTGCCGTTCAGCGATCTTGTGGAGGAGCTGATCGAGTTGGTGCGCGAGGAGGCCGAGGCGCTTGGCTGCCTCGCGGAGGTGGAGCGCGCCCGCCGGATCGTGGCGGAAGGGACCAGCGCCGACCGCCAGCTGGCGGTTTTTGCCGCCGGGAAGGAAGCCGGCCTCGGTGACGATGCAGCCCTGCGCGCCGTCGTCGATCACCTCCTGGCCGAAACGCTGGAGGGCTGTTGACTTGATCGACCGCCCGTCACGCCTTCAGCTGTCATCCTCGGGCGAGCGAAGCGAGATCCGGGGATCCACGGCCGCTGCTCTGGGCCTCGGGTCAAAGCCCGAGGGTGAGGCTCCGTTTGCGCGCCTCCGCGGCTACAGGACGCCGGCGAAAATCCGGGCGGTCGGCGCCGCGTCGGGCGGCAGCGTCTTGCCGTCGCGGATGCGCTCGGTCGGCGCGGCGAAGGTAACGAGCTCTTCGGACGCCGTCGGATGGACGGCCATGGTTGCGTCGAAATCCGCCTTGGTGGCGTTCATCTTTACCGGGATCGCCAGGAGCTGAGCCATCTCGCCCGCGCCCGGCCCCAGCACATGGGCGCCGAGCACGCAGTCGGTGTCGGCATCCACGACGAGCTTCATGAGCATGCGGTCCGAGCGGCCGGTCAGCGTGCCCTTCAGGGGCCTGAAAGCCGCGGTATAGATGTCGAGATTGCGATAGCTTTCGCGCGCAGAATCCTCCGTCCAGCCGACCGTGCCGATTTCCGGCTGCGAGAAGACAGCGGTGGCGACCTTGGCGTGGTCCGGCTTGGTCGGGCGGCCGCGGAACTCGGTCTCGACGAAGCACATTGCTTCGTGGATCGCGACGGGCGTGAGCTGGACGCGGTCGGTCACGTCGCCGATCGCCCAGATACCATCGACGCTGGTCCTCGAATAATCGTCGACGCGGATGGCCCCCGTCTTGCCGAGCTCGATCCCGACGGTTTCCAGGCCCAATCCCTGCACGTTCGGGAGGCGGCCGACGGCCAGCATCACCTGATCGACCTCCTGGATCTCGCCGCTGGCGAGGAAAGCCCGCAAACGGCCGCCCGGCAGCTTCTCGATCTTGGAGAAGATATCGCAGCAGAGCACGCGCACGCCCTTGTTCTCCATTTCCGCGCCGAGAAGGCGCCTGAGATCCATGTCGAAGCGTGAGAGCAGCTCGCGGCCGCGGTAGAGGATCGTGGTGTCCACGCCCAAGCCGTTGAAGATGCCGGCGAACTCGACCGCGATATAGCCGCCGCCGGCGATGATCATCTTCTCCGGCAGCCGTTCCAGGTGAAAGGCTTCGTCGGAGGTGATGCAGTGCTCGTGACCGACGAGCGCCGCATGCGGATTGGGAACGCCTCCGGTGGCGATCAGGATGCGTTCGGCGGAAACCGTGCGGCCGGAGCGCTCCAGCCGGATCCGGTGCGGGCCGGCGATCGCGGCCCGGCTTTCGATCAACTCCACGCCGGCTTTCGAGAGATTGGCGCGATACACAGCTTCTAGCCGCGCGATCTCCTTGTCCTTGGCGGCGAGGAGGGTCGGCCAGTCGAATTCCGCCGAACCGAGGCGCCAGCCGTAGCCGGCGCTGTCCTCGAAGGCTTCGCGGAACTGCGACGCGTAGACGAGGAGCTTCTTCGGGATGCAGCCGCGGATGACGCAGGTGCCGCCGACCCTGTCGGCCTCGGCGATAGCGACCCTGGCGCCGGCTTCCGCGGCCTTCCTGGCCGCGCGCACGCCGCCCGATCCGGCCCCGATGACGAACAGGTTGTAATCAAAGGCCATCGCGTGCTTTTATTGAGCCGGAGCGGCTTCCGCCGCGGCGGGGCCAGCCGTATCGCCCCGCAGCGCCTTTTCGTCGGCTTCCAGGCTCAACCGCAGCTCGACCGACACCTTCTGCGTCAGCTCGCGACTGACGGACCGCCCCCATTCCTGCGCCGCGGCCATTTCCACGCCAAGCAGCTGCGGATGCAGTTCGGCAAATTTCTTGCCCGTCTCGGAACTGTAGAACTCGACGAGCTCCTGCATTTCCTCGTTGGTGAAACCGGAAGCCCAGACGCGGGCCAGGTAATTGTCGAGCTCCGGGCGGCGGCTTACCAGGCCGAGGGCAATCCGATCGACCACATCGATGATGCCGAGCTGCATCTGCGGATTGGCGCGGATGAAGGCGTTCTTGGCCTCCGCGGCGATGTTGGGCAGGACTTCATTAAAGGTCCGGCCGGTGCCGCTGAGCTGCACGAGCTGCAAGCCGAGCGCGAGGCGTTCCGGTGCGATGTCGTCTTTCAGGATCTCGCCGAGCTTGTTGCCCTGACGGGCCGGCGCATCCTGTGCGATGGCTGTATTGAAGCCGGCGATCACCGCGACTGCGATGAGCAAGGCGGCCAGCGTATACCTCATTTCAACCTCCGTGGGACGGCAGCGCCGCTTGCATGTCCTGAATGGGATCGGGCTCAAGCCTCGATTTTCGCCACGCCATCGCGCGTTGCGACGAGCGCAAGATCGGCGAAGCCCAGAAAGAGCCCGTGCTCGACGACGCCAGGAATTTCGGCGAGCCGCTTCGCCAGGGCTTCTGGGTCGGGAATACGGCCAAAAGATGCATCGAGGATGCGATGACCACCGTCCGTCGCGAACGGCTTTCCGTCGCGTTCCCTGAGGTCGAGCGCCACGCTGAGCCCCAGTTCGATCGCCGCCCGTTCCACGGCCAGCGCCGTTGCCGTCAGCCCGAAGCCGACCACCTCGATGGGCACCGGAAAGGCGCCAAGCTCCACCACCTGCTTGCCGGCATCGGCGATGACGATCATCCGGTTGGATGCGTATGCGACCATCTTCTCGCGCAACAGCGCGCCGCCGCCGCCCTTGATGAGAGCCAGAGCGGGGCCGATCTCGTCGGCGCCGTCAACCGTGAGATCGAGCTCGGGCGTATCGTCCAGAGTGGTAAGAGCGATTCCGGCCTTGCGCGCGAGCTGCGCGGTCGCCTCCGAGGTGGCGACGCAGGCGACGTCCAGCCCCTCCGCAACCCGCCGCCCGAGCAACGCCACGAAATGTGTTGTCGTGGAGCCCGTCCCAAGCCCGAGCCGCATGCCGTCCTCAACATAAGCGAGGGCGGCTTCGGCCGCGCGCCGCTTCAAGTCGTCCGACATGCCGCCCCGGCCTGGCTGGATCCAAAGTCGGCCGGCCCTCTAGCACGGGGCTATCGAGGCTCCAAGGCGAACTTGGCATTGAGCAGGCAGTTCGTTCGGTCTTAGTCGGCCGGGAGCCTCGGCTCCCCGTCATCCCCCTTCCGGATGACAATCCCATCCCCCTGCACGCACTCGTTCCGGAGATCCTCCCAGGTGCCGTCGCCATTGCACCTATGCTCGGTGCCGCCCATGCAGACGATCGAACCGGGCGAGTATTCCGATCCGTTGTAGGTGCAGCTCGCCAAAATCGCCTCCTGTGTTCCGCCCGGATCGCGAGTTTAGCTGCTGCATTCCGGCCCGCAACTCCTATCGCGACCCCTGGTCCGGCCTTGGCGTCGCGACAGCGGTTCGCGGCGCCTGGCTTCTCGTCCTGCTTGAGCACGGATGGATACATGCAGCGCTGATCGCGGCGGGCCGACGAATGCAACCACAATCAAAAATCGTTCGCGCCTGGGAGGCGCGGCCTGAAGGATAAGGCGGGTCTTAGTATTCGTAAACGTTTAACTCTTGAAGCAATCTGTTTGGCATTTGATAGAGTTCCGCGGGGATTTCAAGCTACAGGTTCTTGAGACACCAAGCGGGGAAGACAGCTGTGAAGCGCTGGCGTAATATCTGGTCCGATCAGGGCGGCAATACTGCCGTGATGTTCGGCCTCGCGATCGTTCCGATCGTCGGCCTGTCCGGCGGCGCCGTGGATTTTTCGCAGCGCGCCCATGTGCGCGTCGAGATGCAAAGCGCGGCGGATACCGCGGCGCTCGCGGCTGGGCGGATCCTGCAGTCTCGCCCGACCACCGACGCGGCTAAATTGGCTCTCGTCAAGGAAGACGCACGAGAAGCCGCCGAGAACGTCTTCCGCGCGGCCCTCGCCAATACCGGCGACGGCGACGGCCCTATGCCGACAATCGAGTTCGTCGACGGCGTGGTGAGGGTCAGCGGCGACGTGACGGTTCCCACGTCATTCCTGGGCGTTATCGGGATTTCGAGCCTTCAGGCTAAGGCTCTGGCGGAAGTCGCCGTGCCGGACCCTACTTTCCTGGAAGTGGCGATGGTCCTCGATTTCTCGGGATCGATGCAGGACGCCGACAAATACGTCCGCATGGCATCCGCCGCGACTGATTTCATCGAAAGGATGGAGGCATCCCGGCCCGACCTGGCGAAGATCGCCGTCGTGCCCTTCTCCGAGTTCGTCTATGCGGCCCTTCCGACCGGCAATATCAGGGATACCGCGGGCGCGGACGCCAATGTGCCGTTGACAACGTGTCTCATGAACCGTGGCTACCCTTATTCGGCGACCGAGGAGCAGCCGCTGGCGAACGTGGCGGGAAGCCGCTGGCCGCAATCCGATCCGAACCAAGCGGCGTGCTTGCAGTACGCGACGAACTCCCTCCGCGTTCTGGATTTGACCAGCGATTTCGATTCGCTCACCGCGTCGCTGAGCGCCATGCGCCCGACGCGATTGACAAACATCACCCTCGGCGCCGAGATCGGATGGCATGTGCTGTCGCCTGGCGAGCCGTTCGACTCCGCGCGCCCTTATTCCGACCCGGTTGCGCGCAAGATCCTTATCCTGCTCACCGATGGGATGCAGACCGTGGCGGCCGAAGGGCCGGATGGCTCAACGTCGACTCAAGCCGCCGACGAGGTCACCGCCGAGCTTTGCGACAGCATGGACTCGGCGGGCGTCGATGTCTTTACGATTGCTTACGACGTAACGGACGAGGGCGTGCGCAGCCTCTTGGCCGGCTGCGCTTCATCCGCCGGCAATTACTACGAGCCCATCGGCGCCAACAGCGTCGCGACCGTGTTCGAGGACATCTTCGCGCAGATCACCGAATCGGCCTGGCTGAGCCGATAACCGCGCTCCACGCCACTCCGATCGTCAGGAAACGACGGGCGGTTCGTGACAGCGACGAGGCGGTGGCGGCGTCGGTTGCTCGGGCGGAGCCGGCGTTTGTTGCGCGCTCACCTGCGAAGGCGCGACGACGGCAACTCCGTGGCTCAGGATGGCATCCGAGGCTCAGGATGGCAGATGCATAAATCGCGAAGCACGCTAAGCGGATCATTGCGACTCCGAACGTCTGTGTGCGCAGTCTAAGCGTCCGACACGACCTGCAATGCCGGAGCAGATTGAATTTGCAGGACAGGTCACCTTGCCTAACGCAAGCTCCGACATAAGTTGCGTTCGAGGGCTGGAACGGGGCGGCAGTTCGAGGGAGACCTCTGATGAACACGCCGTTGAATGTCGCGGTCGATATCGGGCGATTGATCGATGAGGCGCGGGAGGCGCACTCTCCGATCGACGTCTCCAATTGCGCGGCCGAGCTCTATCTCCGCTTCCTCGCAGCCGGATGCTCCCGACAGCAGATCACCGAAGCGCTGCGGAGCGAAGGCCAGGCAGCCGGCGTGACGCTGCATTGAGTCGAGCTGCACGGCGAAAAATCTTCGCGGGGAAGGTTCGCTCCACGACACTTGGTTCGACCGGCTGCTGGGCATGGGTCACTCCGGGAGCAGGCCGGCTCTCTCCAGGACGCTCTTGCCGCTTGCCCAGGCCACGTTCTTCATGACGACGGAATTCGGTAGGCTGAGCATCTGGGGCTCGCCACCGATCGACGCGGCTCCGCTCCCGATGACCCCGATGCGAACGTCCCCATCCGTGTGGAAGGGATCGCCGCCGCCGTTGCGGGCCCGTAAGGTCGGTCCGATGCCGGACACCAGATAAATCTGAGCCAAGCGCCCTGCCCGGCTTAAATCCGCCAGCAAGCCGTCCCGCTCGGCGTCGACATCCGCCCGGATGTGATGCGTGATCGCGCCGGTATAGCGGCTCACCCCAACCCCCTTGTCGAAGGTCGCCGCCCCGAGCCAGACGGGACGGCCCTCCTTGCCCGCGTCGAGCGCGCGCCAGAAGCGCACGTGATGGCGCTGATCCGCGCTCTTCCCGACCGGCCGTTCGAAAGCCAGATCCTGCCGCCTGCCGTCATAGAACAGGTTGCTCACCGGAGCGTAGGGGTCCGGACGATCGAAAAGCACGCTGCCGGCGATCTCGATGCTGGTCTTCAAGGTGATCGGATCTGCCGGCGACCAGCCGGCCGCCTGGAGGGCGAGCAGAACGTCCTCCGGCGTGCCGACCAGGCCGACATTCAGCGGGTCCCCCGGGATGCCTTGCGCGGTGACGGTGCGCATGGGCAGTTCCTTCAGCCCGGGCTCATGCTCGTAATAGGACCAGAGCGCCGGAAGGATAAGATAGGCGAGCGTGACGTAAAAGGCTGCGACAAGGGCCGCCGCTCCGAACGCGCTGAGCCCCGCGTGGGTCAAGCCAGGCTCACTGACCGTTCTCGGCGAGCCAGGCTTCAAACTCGGCGATCTCCTGCTCCTGAGCGTCCATGATCTTCTCGGCCATCGCCTTCAGCTGCGGGTCCTCGCCGTGCTCAAGCTCCACCTTGGCCATGTCGATCGCGCCCTGATGATGATCGATCATCATCGTTGCGAAATCCTTGTCGGTGCTGCCCGAGGGCTGCATGCCCTGCATCGCCGACATCATCTTTTCGTTGGCCTCCATCATCGCTTGGCCACCCATATCGTGACCCATCATCTGGTTGTTGTTGTCCTGGGCGGAGGCAATCGAAGCGGCCGCCGCAAAGGCCGCCAAGGCGAAAAGCACGCGAATCTTCATGAGGTTTCTCCAGGTTTCAAGGGGGAAGACTGTCATATTGCCGCCCGTCAACTCAAACGCGTCGAGCGCAATCTCAGCGCGTTCGCGATGACGCTCACGGACGAGAGCGCCATCGCCGCCGCCGCCACCATCGGCGACAGCAGCAGTCCGAATACGGGGTAGAGAACCCCGGCCGCGATCGGCACGCCAGCCGCGTTGTAGATAAAGGCGAAGAACAGGTTCTGCCGGATATTGCCCATGGTCGCCTGCGACAGCCGCCTGGCCTTGATGATGCCGGCGAGGTCCCCATTGAGGAGCGTGACGCCGGCGCTCTCCATCGCGATATCCGTGCCGGTGCCCATGGCGATACCGACATCGGCGGTGGCCAGCGCCGGGGCGTCGTTCACGCCATCTCCGGCCATGGCGACGACGCGCCCCGCCTCGCGCAGCCGCCGCACCACCTCGCTCTTCCTGTCCGGCAGCACCTCCGCTTCCACCTCATCGATGCCGAGGCGGGCAGCGACGGCTCGCGCGGTGACCCGGTTGTCGCCGGTGAGCATGACGACCCGGATCCCCTCCCGCCGCAGTTCCGCGACCACCTCGGCGCTGGTGGGCTTGACCGGATCGGCGATGCCGGTCGCGCCGGCCAAGCGGCCGCCGACCGCCACGAAGATCACCGTCGCGCCGTCGCCGCGCAGCGCCTCGGCTTGCGTTGCAAGAGAAGCGGTCTCGACGCCGTTCTCCGCCAGGAATTCGGCATTGCCGAGGAGAACATGCCGGCCTTCCACCGTGCCGACGGCCCCCTTCCCTGTCGGCGAATCGAAATCCGTGACGGAAGCGGTCCGGACGCCGCGTTCCTCGGCCGCCCGCACGATCGCCGCTGCCAGCGGATGCTCGCTGGCGCGTTCCACGCTTGCCGCGAGGCGCAAGAGCTCCGTATCATCGCCGCCGTTGGCCGCGATGATGGCAGTCATGGCCGGCCGGCCCTGGGTGAGCGTGCCGGTCTTGTCGACCACCAACGTGTCGACCTTTTCCATGCGCTCAAGCGCTTCGGCGTCGCGGATCAGCACGCCCATGCCGGCGCCACGGCCGACGCCCACCATGATCGACATGGGCGTCGCCAGCCCGAGCGCACAGGGACAGGCGATGATCAGCACCGCAACCGCCGCGACCAGCCCATAGGAGAAGCGCGGCTCCGGCCCCAAGATGCTCCAAGCGGCAAAGGCAAGCAGAGCGACCGCGATGACCGCCGGCACGAAATAGCCGGACACCTGGTCGGCGAGGCGCTGGATGGGCGCGCGGCTCCTCTGCGCGGTGGCGACAAGCTGGACGATCTGCGCCAGGAGCGTCTCGCGGCCGACCTTGTCGGCGCGCATGACGAGGCTGCCGCTGCCGTTCATCGTGCCGCCGAGGACGGCCGCGCCGGCTTCCTTGCTCACCGGCATCGCTTCGCCGGTCACCATGGCTTCATCGACGGCGCTCCGGCCTTCCAGCACAGCGCCGTCAACCGGCACGCGCTCACCGGGCCGGACGCGCAGATGATCGCCGACCTGCACGGAGGCGAGCTCGACATCCTCCTCGATCTCGCCGCGGATGCGCCGCGCCGTCTTGGGCGCCAGGTCAAGCAGACCGCGGATCGCCCCGCTGGTGCTCTCGCGCGCCCTGAGCTCCAGGATCTGGCCGAGCAGCACCAGCACCGTGATCACGGCCGCCGCTTCGAAATAAACCGCGACAGCGCCATCCATGCCTCGGAACGCGGGCGGGAAAATGCCAGGCGCGAGCGTCGCCACGACGCTGTAGAGCCAGGCGACACCGGTGCCCATGGCGATCAGCGTGAACATGTTGAGGTTGCGCGTCCGCAGCGACTGCCAGCCGCGCTCGAAGAACGGCCAACCCGCCCAAAGCACGACCGGTGTGGCGAGGAGGAGCTGCAGCCAATTGGACGCCGTCCTCCCGACCCTGTGCTCAAGCCCGATGAGGTGGCCCCCCATCTCCAGCGCCACGACCGGAATCGCCAGCGCCAGCCCGATGCGGAAGCGACGCCGCATGTCGATCAGCTCGCGGTTCGGGCCGGCTTCGGCCGTCACCAGGACAGGCTCGAGCGCCATCCCGCAAATCGGGCACGAGCCCGGCCCGATCTGGCGGATCTCCGGATGCATCGGGCAGGTGTATTCAGTTCCCTCGGGAACCGGCTCGGCCGGCGCCTTCATGCCTCCGGCATCTTCTTCCCTCGCCAGGTATTTTTCCGGATCGGCGAGGAACTTGGTCCGGCACCCGGCCGAGCAGAAGTAATAGGGTCGGCCATCGTGATCGGCTTTGTGCTGCGTCGTGTGACGATCGACCGACATCCCACAGACCGGATCCTTCACGAGATGGTCCGTCCCGGCTTTCACCGGCTGCCCGCCGCGGTCGCCATGTTCGCGCTCTGACCGATGGGCATCGGCCGCAGCATGCGCGACATGGCCCCGGCCTTCATGATGCGGATCGGCCTGCTCCAGGCCGGAACGTGCGCCGGAATATACGTTGTGAAGAGTTCGATGCGCGGTCATGACTGGCTCCTTCTCCACCCGCCCGTCGTTTGGGCCTTCCAGGAAGGGGAAGGTCAAGCGGCGCTTTTCATCGATGAGCAGAAGCCTCGTACGTCCTTCCTTGCAAAGGGTCGCGCGCTGATCGCAAGCGGGTTAATCCCGTCTTAAACTGCCATGCCGTGACTGCAGTGCTGCGATGCGGCAGGAGTGGTTGTGCAGCGCACGCAAAACCTTAGATCAGTTCCGACGATGAAGTTCGCGAGATGAACTTCGAGAACGGGAACTAAAATGGCAACTTTACCTATTTCGCATTTCCCAGCGCACACGGGCTCTGATTATCCGAGGCGGCTGCTGA